>CABQJA010000010.1 GCA_902464345.1 uncultured Clostridium sp. | reverse complement strand
CATTCTCCCTTTACAAAATTTCTGTTTTTCAAAATTTTAGATATTATTCGAATATAAAAATCTCCAGTAATATATAATCTCAAATGTTTCGTTTATATTCTTTATTCAATTCCCATAGAAAATATCCTGGTTGCTCCCTCACATCACCAAATAATTTGACTGTATCCTTTATTCCTCTTATTATAGCTATGGACGCTACACTCAAACTTAATATCTATTAAAAAATCAAAATTAATATGTGAAATAAACATTCCCCTATCATTTTCTGCAAGCATTTTGCAAACACAGAAAACGGGAAGCCGCATAAACACTGGCTTCCCGCTGTTTTTGCCCTATTCAAACTCTATCGTACCAGGCGGTTTACTCGTCAGATCATAGAATACCCGGTTAACTCCTCTTACTTCATTAATAATTCTGCTCATCACCGTCTGCAGAACCTCAAACGGAATTTCGGCACTTTCCGCCGTCATGAAGTCAATCGTCTTAACAGCTCTTAATGCGACTGCATAATCATAGGTTCTCTCATCGCCCATGACACCGACCGATCTCATATTGGTGAGGGCCGCAAAGTACTGGTTCGGCATCCAGCTTGGATCCTTGCCGTTCGCCTCTTTATATTCTGCTGCTGCCTTATCTACCTCTTCACGGTAGATTGCATCTGCATCCTGTACGATTTTTACCTTATCGGCGGTTACCTCTCCGATGATACGGATACCAAGGCCCGGGCCGGGGAATGGCTGACGGAATACCAGTTTCTCCGGAATGCCCAGCTCTAAGCCTGCCTTCCGCACCTCATCCTTAAACAGGTTTCGAAGTGGCTCAATAATTTCCTTAAAATCTACGTAGTCCGGAAGTCCTCCGACATTATGATGAGACTTGATGACTGCAGATTCTCCACCAAGACCGGATTCTACAACGTCCGGATAAATGGTTCCCTGTGCCAGGAAATCAACTGCACCGATCTTCTTTGCCTCTTCCTCAAACACACGAATAAATTCCTCGCCGATGATCTTACGCTTTGCTTCCGGCTCTGTAACACCTGCCAGTTTTGTATAATAGCGATCCTGTGCATTGACACGGATGAAATTCAGATCAAACTGTCCGCCCGGACCGAATACACCTTCTACCTCATCGCCTTCATCCTTACGCAGAAGACCGTGATCTACGAATACACAGGTCAGCTGTTTACCGATTGCTTTTGACAACAGACCGGCTGCAACGGAGGAGTCTACACCACCGGACAGAGCCAGTAACACCTTGCCGTCTCCGACCTTCTCACGAATGGAGCGGATGGAATCCTCTACAAAGGTATCCATTCTCCAATCACCGGCACATCCGCAGATGTTCCGAACGAAGTTGAATAACATCTTAGATCCTTCCGGTGTATGCAATACTTCCGGATGGAACTGGATGGCATATAAGTTCTTCTCTGCATTTTCACATGCCGCTACCGGACAATTATCGGTAGTTGCGATTGCCCGGAATCCGGGTGCCATCTCAGATATATAATCAAAATGGCTCATCCAGCAGGTTGTATCCTCTGTAACATCCTTGAACAATGCAGATTTCGTATCTACATGAACATCGGTCTTACCATACTCTCTGGCTGTTGCACGCTCTACCTTGCCACCCAGAACAAAGCTCATCAACTGTGCTCCGTAGCATAATCCAAGTACCGGGATTCCCATTTCAAATAATTTCTTTGAATAGGTCGGTGCACCCTCCTCATAACAACTGTTTGGGCCGCCGGTCAAAATAATTCCCTTTGGATTCATTGCACGAAGCTTCTCAAGCTCCGTTTTGTACGAGTAGATCTCACAATATACATTGCACTCTCTTACTCGCCTGGCAACTAACTGATTATACTGTCCACCAAAATCCAGTACAATGATTAATTCCTGTTTCATAATCCGGTATCCTTTCTTCTGTCCTCTTAACTTTACTGTCTGACATCCTACTCTTCTTCCTTGATCACGCCGGAAGCCGCCTCTTCTTTGGCCTCTTCCTCCTTGGCTTCCTCACTGCCCGGCATCTTGCCTTCCATCAGCATTGCATGCTCCTTCTCCAGCTCCTTTGCCAGCTCGTAGAATGTCCATTTCTTATTGGTTGAAGTCATTACACATTTTAACGGAATGCCCTCTAACCCACGCTTCTTGATATTGCTGAGCATCAGGTCGATTCGTCTTCCGATTGAGAAGTTGTGCATGACGATCACTTCCTCATTTAATGGCGGGTACTGCTCCGGATTCGGATTCTCTTCCATATCCTTCACACCTGCCAGATAGCCCACAGTCTGGCCCAGCTGGTCATCATGAATGTTCTTCACCCGTATTCCCATCTGTACCAGTACATACTGGATCTCTCTTGTTCTCTGCGGATCTGTGAATCCGTACATTAATACTGTTTCCCCTGTCGGTCTATGCATGTCTCATTACTCCTTTCCCACTATAACCGCTTTTCGTTTTACCTTCTCTGATTGTCATTATATGTCTGTTTCCATATATCCAGAAACGGTCGGAATGCCGATGGCATTGCCGCCTGTTCCTCCAGTTCGTTTTCTGTCATCCATGTAAATGCAGGATCCATCTGCCTGCACGTTATATAATAAGCCGTCATCTGCCATTCCACATGCGAAAAAATATGTGTATAATTCGTCTCTAACCGCAGCTGCTCCGGTGACGTCTGCCAGTCGCCGGCAATATCAACCGCCTGCTGCTTTGTCAGGAATCCTTCCACGTTCGGGAACTCCCACATACCGGACAGCAATCCCTTCTGATGACGCTTCCGAATCGCGATCCGGTCACCACATTGCAGGATCAGCACTGTCTTTTCTTCTTTTCTCCGTGCCTTCTTCTGATCGCGCACCGGATAACTCGCCCAGCTACCGTGCCGGCCTGCCAGACACATATGTGCCAGTGGACACTGCTCACATTTCGGAGCCCCATTCGGCACACATACCGTTGCTCCGATCTCCATCAATGCCTGTGTCATCATGCCACAATGTCCTTCCGGATAGACCTGTGCCAGTTCCTCCCGGATTCGGTTCTTCGTGGACTGCTTATCAATGTTGGACGCATCCTCCGATAATCTGGTATAGACCCGCAGCACATTGCCGTCTACCGCCGGTGTTGGCAGCTCATAGCAGATCGACCCGATCGCTCCGGCCGTATAATCACCGATTCCGGCCAATGAATGTATCCCTTCATACGTATCCGGAAATACTCCCTGATACTCTTCCATGACCATCTGTGCCGCCTTTTTGAGGTTCCTCGCCCGATTATAGTAGCCGAGGCCTTCCCATAGCTTCAGCAACCGGTCCTCTTCCACCTCTGCCAGACTCTGAATCGTAGGCAATGCCTGCAGGAACCGTTTATAATACTCCTTCACCGCTTCTACTCTGGTCTGTTGCAGCATGATTTCTGACAGCCACACATGATACGGCTCCCGGTCTTCCCGCCACGGAAGCTTCCGTGCGTGCTCCGGATACCATTCTAACAAATCATTTACCAACTGTTCACGTTTATCCATAAGTATACCACATCTTCTTCTGAAAACCAACTGCAAACATCCTGTCCGCTACAGGATCGTACCGCCGCCGATCACAACATCATCCTGATAGACCACCACTGCCTGGCCTCTGGTAATTGCCCGCTGTGGCTCTATGAATTCGACCTGCACATGACCGTTCTCCAGCCGTTTCACATGGGCATCCTGTGCCTGCTGCCGATAACGGATCTTCGCCTGCAGGATCTTGCCGTCATAATCCCGATCCAGGATCCAGTTGAAATCCTCCGCCTCCAGTGTCGTCCGGAATAAGTCCTCATTCGTGCCCAGCACGACCTGATTCTTCTCCGGCAGGATATCCACTACATAAAGCGGATGCTTCGCCGCGATTCCCAGCCCCTTCCGCTGACCGATCGTATAGCCGTAATATCCCTGATGGGTGCCGAGCACCTCTCCGTCGGTACCGACGAACTGCCCAGGTCCTATATGAATATCATAAGACGCTTCCATGAATTTCTTATAATCACCGTCCGGTACAAAACAAATATCCTGACTGTCTCGTTTCGCAGAGTTTATCAGTCCGTGCTCCTGTGCGATCTCACGCACATGATCCTTGCTGAGTTCTCCCAATGGGAACATGGTATGTGCCAGCTGCTCCTGTGTCAGGGAATACAGTACATAGCTCTGATCCTTCGTCGGATCCAGCGCCCGTCGCAGCTGATAGCACCCATCCTCCTGCGTAATGCGGGCATAATGCCCGGTTACGATCACATCACAGCCCAGCTCCTGTGCCGTCTGGTACAGATGCTCGAATTTCAGATGTCGGTTACACTCAATACACGGATTCGGCGTACAGCCTTTCAGATAGCTGTTTACAAAGGGATCCATGACCTTCTCCTTAAAATCATCCTTATAGTTTACCACATAATAAGGAATCCCGATCCGGAAAGCCACACTTCTGGCATCCTCGATATCATCCAGCGAGCAGCAGGTCTTCTCTCTGGAAATCCCGATCTCATCATTATCATATAGCTTCATGGTCACTCCGATGCAGTCATACCCCTGCTCCTTCATCAGCAGAGCCGCTACGGAGGAATCCACACCGCCACTCATGGCAATTAATGCTTTTCTCTTCATCATATCCATACTCTTTCTTATTTTACTTCTTCGCCCATTATAGCATAACTTACATTTCCGGAAAACCTAAATACGCAAAAACTCTCCGGCTGCCTTTGCATACCGGAGAGTCTGATTTTGATTTAACCTTATAAGATGCGATATTTGCTATGTTTCCTAGAATACAGGTACAACTGCATTTCCATAAGTTTCCTTAATGTAGTTCTTTACATCAGCACTTAATACTGCGTTAACCAATGCCTGTGTCTTTGCGCTGTTCTCATTGCCTTCCTTTACTGCAATGACATTTGCATAAGTATCGGCTGCCAGTGAGTCAGATGCCTCTACTGCGATTGCATCTGCAACATCCAGGCCACCCTCTTTTGCATAGTTACCATTGATTGCTGCGATATCTACATCCGGCAGAGAACGCACGATCTGCGCTGCCTCGATTTCCTGGATCTGCAGGTTCTTTGGATTCTCTACGATATCCAGAACCGTTGCCTGAAGTCCTGCATCATCCTTTAACTTAATCAGTCCCTGTGCTTCTAACAGTAACAGTGCTCTTGCTTCGTTAGTAGTATCGTTCGGTACTGCTACGGTTGCGCCATCCTGTAAATCATCCAGGCTGGCTGTCTTTCCTGCATAAAGACCAAATGGCTCAAAATGAACAGCTGCTACGGATACCAGATGTGTATTGTTTTCCTTGTTAAAGTCATCCAAATATGGCTGATGCTGGAAGAAGTTTGCATCCAGATCTCCATCCTCTAATGCTGTGTTCGGTAATACATAATCATTATACTCTACGATCTGCAGATCATAGCCCTGCTCCTTTAACACGTCCTTTACCTGTGCAAGAATCTCTGCATGTGGTGTTACGCTTGCGCCGACCTTGATCACTTCCAGATTCTCATCTGCTGCCTCGGATGAGCTATCCTCTGCTGTACTGGCACTCTCAGATGCCTCGCTGGAATTTTCTGTGGTTCCGCTTGCTCCGCATCCGGTAAGACCGAGTGCTCCAACTGTAACTGCTGCTAATAATAATGCTGTTAATTTCTTCTTCATAATCATTCTCTCCTTTTCTCTTTGCATCTTATATCAATTTTATGGTTAATCATTAATTCCGGATACGCTTATCCGTTTTATTTACAATAAACATGCCAAGCTCCTGGAATACCTGTACGATGATAACCAGTACAAATACGGTTGCCCACATGATATTGCTCTGATACCGATAGTATCCATAGTTGATTGCAATGGCTCCCAGTCCGCCGCCACCGGTGAATCCGGCCATGGCAGAGTAGCCAAGCAAGGTTGTAAATGCGATCGTACATCCTACGATCAGGGATGGTCTTGCTTCCGGGAGAAGCACCTTCACAATGATCTGCATCGGGCTGGAGCCCATGGCCTGTGCGGCTTCGATCACACCCGGATCGACTTCCTTTAAGGAAGACTCAACCATTCTGGCAATAAACGGAATCGCCGCTACTACCAGCGGAACGATCGTTGCGGTCGTTCCGATCGTGGTCCCAAGCAATGCCCGCGTAAACGGCAGGATTGCGATCAACAGAATAATAAACGGAACGGATCTGGTCAGGTTTACGATGATTCCCAGAATCAGGTTCACCGGTTTGCATCGACAGATTCCGTTTTTGTCTGTAATAAAGAGCAGGACTCCGAGCGGAATTCCCACAATATAGGAACAGACGGTTGATACAATGATCATATATATACTTTCCAGGCTGCCCTTCCACAGAAGGGCTACAATCTGACTAAATTCCATTGGCTGTTCCCTCCTCGTAATGGACTCCGATCGAGTCCAGATATTTCTTTGCTTCGCTTATAACTTCCTCATCATTCGGAAATTCCAGAAGCATCTGTCCGTATGCTTTACCGCCGATATCCTCGGTACCTGCATTTAAGATACCGATCGGTTTCTGACATCGCAGTACCAGATTGGCCACGATCGGTTCGGAGGACGCCTGTCCGCCGAATGCCAGCCGGAAGATCCTTCCTGTCACATGACTCTCATCATACTTCTGCTTCGGATAGATCATTTCCTGTGCAATCTTTGTCTTCGGTGCCAGGAACACATCCTGCACCGTACCCTCTTCCACAATCTCACCTTCATTTAAGACTGCAACCTGGGTGCATATCTTCTCAACGACTTTCATTTCATGAGTGATTACGATGATCGTAACTCCCATTCGTTCATTGATTTCCTTTAACAGATCCAGAATCGAATTCGTTGTATTCGGATCCAGTGCACTGGTTGCCTCATCACATAGAAGATATTTCGGTTCGGTTGCAAGAGCTCTTGCAATCGCGACTCTCTGCTTCTGTCCTCCGGACAGCTGTGCCGGATAGTTCTGCATTCGATCCTCAAGTCCTACCAGCTTCAGAAGCTCTATTGCTCTCTTCTTCGCTTCCTTTATCGGAACTCCTGCGATCTCCAGTGGATAGCAGACATTCATCAATGCATTACGCTGTGCCAGCAGGTTGAACTGCTGAAATACCATGCCAATCTTTCTGCGTTCTTCCCGAAGCTTACTCTTCTTTAAGGAAGTCAGCTCCACCTCATCCAGAAATACCTTTCCGGAGGTCGGACGCTCCAGCAGGTTCAGACATCGAACCAATGTCGACTTGCCTGCACCGGACGAACCGATGATTCCGAATATGCTTCCATCTTCAATTATCAGATTAATATCTTTTAAGGCCTTTACTTCCCGTTTCTTCAGGCGAAAGGTTTTGTTTACTCCTTCTAATCGAATCATGTTCCTACCTCTCTTTCGATAGGCCTTAGTATATCAAACTACTGGGAAATGTGTTAATACTTGAAATCTATTGTCTGCTATAGGATTATTCTATAGCAAATACTTTCTTTCGAAGAATCAGATAAATGATGATCATTGCAGTACCGGTCAGTATCCATGAGATTGGGTACACGTTCATGATCCAGTCAAAGGTACGGAACTTCCGAAATACCGTATAGAGCCAGAGAATCCGGAACCCACAGGATCCAAGGATCGTAATGATCGTCGGTAGAAGTGAATATCCCATTCCACGCAGAGCCGCACCTGCGATCTCATATGAACCGGTCATGAACTCCAGCATCATAACATGGGTCATACGGATCATGGCATATTCGATAACCGGCGGGTCTACCGTAAATATCCGGATAAATGTATGTCTGCCAAGGATAAAGAATGCACTTAAGATTGCACAGAACACCATGCCGAGCAACATACATCCCCGGTATACCTTCTTACACCGGTCATATTCCTTCGCACCGAAGTTCTGACTGGTGAATGTAACTGCAGTCTGGTTAAATGCATTGATCACAAAATAAGAACAGTACTCAAAGTTCAGTGCAGCTGCAGAGCCTGCGATTGCATCCGGCCCGAAGCTGTTGATGGCAGACTGGATGCATACATTGGAAAGAGAGAACACCATGCCCTGTACACCGGCCGGCATTCCGATTCGCAGCACCTTGCCCAGATCATGCATATTCACCTTGAAATCATGGAAGGTCAGTCTCAAATCTTCCTCCTCATGCATCAGTATAAAGACTACGATTCCGGAGCTGACAATATTGGAGACAACCGTTGCGATTGCCACACCGGCCACATCCAGCCGGAATACGATCACCAGCACCAGATTTAAGATTACATTTATCACACCGGATACGATCAGACAGAATAACGGACGTTTCGTATCACCGATACTCCTAAGAATTGCCGCACCAAAGTTATAGATCATAATAAACGGCATTCCGATCATATAAATCCGCAGATATAACATTGCCTGGTCCAGAATGTTATCCGGTGTCCGGATCAGCTCCAATACCGGTCTGGCTGCTGCGATTCCTACAATCGTCATCAACAGACCACAGGCCACTGCCAGCAGCATAACGGTCTGAACCACCTGCTTCAGCCGCTCCCGTTTTCCCTGTCCGATGTAATTGGCGATTACTACATTGGCTCCTACCGATAATCCTACAAATAAATTGATCAGCAGATTGATCACAGCACTGTTGCCACCCACAGCCGCCAATGCATTACTGCTGGCAAACCGTCCGACGACCGCCACATCCGCTGAGTTAAAAAGCTGCTGCAGGATACTGCTTGCTGCCAGTGGCAATGCTACAATCAGCAGCTTGTCCCACAGGGAGCCATGCAGCATATCCATCTGTTTCTTTGTCTTCTGTCTATCTTTCATTTCTTTCTTATCTCCTGATTCCTCATAAATCCATCCCCTATTTTAGGCATCTGCCGGAGGAAATGCAAGTAGGTTGTATCCGCTTTCCGAAAATGGTATAATCTATTTGCTTTATAAGACTTATATAGCATAATGGGATCTATATACTATAACGATTAGTGAAGGAATGTCATATGGGATTATTCAGAAAACCACTTACAACCGAAGAGTCAGAACGGCAGGCACGCTACGAGGCTTCCAAGAGCCGGCTGATGGAGCTTCATACAAAGGCTTCCCTGTTGTTTTATATTGATGAGATCCAGTCCTCGGACACCGCTCCCCAGATTCTGGTCGGCGAGCAGGTCCGTGGCGAATTCCATCCGGGAACCATACTGGATATCTATGATTGCGAGGGGCTTCCGGTCGGTCACATGACGGTCGGATCCATGGAAGAACGGGAAGTAAAGCTATCTGTTTTTGAAAAAGGAATACGTTCCTATTGTACTCCGGAGGATGTCTGGGATGGATATGCACCCGGACAGTTTCTGGCAGTGATACCACATACCTCTCCGGTCTAAGGAGCTACCTGCCTGTTATGTTACAACATATTCACAACCATTTATATTCAATAAGAAAGGAATCATTATGGCACAGATTAGTAATGACTGGGATGCACCTCTGCGTCCGGAATATAAGAAACCATACTACCGGGATCTGTTTAACCGGGTCGTCGAAGAATATCAGAACTATGTAGTATATCCACCTTCAGATGAAATCTTTACGGCATTTCATCTGACACCTCTTCATGAGGTTAAGGTCGTCATTCTGGGACAGGATCCCTACCATGAAGAAGGACAGGCTCACGGTCTCTGTTTCTCCGTAAAGCCGGGTGTAGAAACACCTCCGTCCCTGGTCAATATTTATAAGGAACTGCATGATGATCTGGGCTGCTATATTCCGAACAACGGCTATCTGACCAAATGGGCCAAACAGGGTGTCCTGATGTTAAACACCCTGCTTACCGTCCGCGCCCATCAGGCATTCTCCCACCAGGGAATCGGCTGGGAACAGTTCACCGATGCGGCGATCCGTATTCTGAACGAACAGGACCGCCCAATCGTCTTCCTCTTATGGGGAAAGCCGGCTCAGAGTAAAGCTGCCATGCTAAACAATCCGAATCATCTGATCCTGAAAGCACCGCACCCAAGTCCATTATCTGCTTACCGCGGATTCTTCGGCTGCCGACACTTCAGTCAGGCTAATGCGTTTCTGGAAGAACATGGTCTGGAACCGATCGACTGGCAGATTGAAAATATCTAATTTCTTATTTTTATTCTTTATTTTGCCGTTACGATCAACGTATCATAGCCCAGATTGTATAATTGCGTCTGGGCTTTTTTTGCATCCTCCGGACTACTGTAGTTACCGACCTGAACCGCAAAGTACTCTCCATTCTCCACAATCTCCGCTTCAAATCCCTCATCAATCAACTGCTCCAACATAAACTGCGCATTGCCATACCGCCGGAACAGACCGGTCTGTACCCGATAGGTCTTTGCCGCCGGTGTCCCCGGTCCTACCACATTTTCGATTCCATCTGCGATGGCTTCTGCAATCATATCAAAATTCTGATCAAATGTCCGGTTATCGGCATCTGTATTAATGAATCCCGCTTCGATCAGAATCGCCGGCATCTGCGTTCTGCGAAGTACTGCCAGATTCTTCCGCTCCTGTACTCCCAGATTCTTAAATCCTGCCTTCTCCAGCTCCTCATTCACACTGCGTGCCAGTTCTCCGCGCACACCACTGTCCGTGTATACCAGTGTTTCCACGCCGCTATAGGTGTTCGGATACGGACTGGAATTCCGGTGGAAGGAAACGAAATAATCCGCTCCGGAACGGTTGGCGATCCTCGCCTTCTCCACCGGCGAATCAAACTTATCCTCTGTCCGGGTATACACAACCCGGTATCCCCGTTGCTCCAGCAGATCACCTACCGCCAGTGCCAGTCTCAGGTTATCGTCCTTCTCCAGTCGTCCGTTATAAGTAGCTCCACCATCACTGCCACCGTGTCCCGCATCTATCACAATTGTTGCTGCCATTTTGCATACTCCTGATTTCATTTATCATTAGTATATGCAAAAATCAGAAAACCTTGCAATTTTTATCCCGGCTCCTATCCCTCTCTCCGACGTCTCTTTAAGATTATAAGAAATACTACAAATGCCGCCAGTCCGATCACGCCGCCGATTGTTCCGAAGAACAGTCCCTTGTTCGTATAGTATCGAATCCAGAGATTGGTTGTTACGAAGAAGCCTCTCGCTTCTGCAGTCTGCTCATTGCCTGCAGCATCTGTCGTGACTACCTTCACGTTATGTGCATGGATGGACTCACCGGATATATCAAAGGTATACGGCTGATTTGCTGCCGTCATTTCCGCTACTTCCTTTTCATTCCATGTCCGGTATGGCTGACTGTAATCATCCAGATAGACTGTCACTGTCTTAAGAAGCAGGTTATCACTTGCGCTTACCTCGGCCGTCATCTGATCAACCGCATAGGTTTTGTGACTCTCCAGGTTCAGCAGCACAATATTCGGTGCTGTCTTATCCACGCCGAACCGCAGTTCTGCGCCCTTGGTGTCCAGCGTATTCTCCGCCACATTACCGGCTCCGTCTTCCGAATGGATATTCAGCCGGTATGCGCCGTCATCCTTAAAATTCTTCTTAAAGATTGTATAGACATACCGGTACCAGTTTCCATTGCCGCCCGTCACATCCATCCTGTAATCGGTTCCCTCTGTCAGCACGATCGTCTGATTATTCTTAAATAACGTCAACCGGATGTTCTTTAACGCATTTGTATTTACTTCTGTAATAACAACGTCCTCTGCGTCCTTGACATAAGAACTGTTAAACCGCTTCGCAACATCTCCGAATTCATAGGTGGAACCGAACCGATTGACAGAGAATGATACTTCTTTTGTTGTAGTATTTCCCGCACGATCTGTCAGACTTGCCTGCAAAGTATAAATATCATCATTCTCCTTTGTATTTGCAAAGTTCCGAAAAGCAAAGGTTCCTCCGTTTTGTGTCTGCGTATAAGTTCCTTCCGGTTCTATTGTTCCATGATTTGCTCCAATCAGCTGAACCGTCAGATTCTCCGGATCGTAGTTTGTATCCGAACCGGTAATTACCGGTTTTACCTCTCCGTTATAGGCTACCTGATCCGCAATGTTCTGAATCTCCAGCTCCGGTGCTGTTGTATCGATATAAAAACTCTCTTCCGGATACCGTTCGGCCTCGTTTCCAACCATATCCCGCACTGCAAGCTGGAAGGTATACAGGGCATCTCCGGAATACGTGATCGTTGCTGTATGCCGGTCTCCATCCTGCTGCCAGCCGCTGACAGATGGTCTGGCTGTTTCCGCACCGTCTCTGGTCGCTGTCACTCTTACATCCACCAGATCCGCATTAAAATTATGCTCCGTGACCGTAATCGTTGCGGTTCTGGCTGCATTATAATAGTTCCCGTTTCTTGCATCCCGATTGTCATAGCTGACAGAAACCACCGGTGCTGTCTTATCGATCGTAAATGTTTCCGGTGCCGCAGTTCCTGCTGCATATTCTACGCCCTCTGCCTGGTTTCCGGCCAGATCCGTATACCGAATTCCAAACGTATAATCACCGTCTGCCTGATACGTAATCACGGCTGTCCATACGGTATCATCCTGATTACCGCTGCCATCCTGCCTGCTCCAGTCTGAGATCTCCGGCATCACTCCGTCCGTATTGGTAATCGAAAGCTGTACCGCCGACGGGTCAAAATTCCGTTCCATAATGCTGACATATGCATGACGGTCTTCTCCGAAATATGTATTGTTAACTGCCTGATTGTTATCATAGCGCACCTGTATTTTCGGTGCCGTTTTATCGATCCGGATCGTCTGCTCTGCCTGTACACTGTTACCCGCATTATCCCAGGCGGTAATCACGATCAGGACATCATTGCTGTTATTCAGCGTACTGTCTACTGTGACACTGCCACGCCATTTTCTTAATAATCCTTCTGCAGTCTGTTTATTCGCGTCCTGAACATACAGATCACCGCTCTGTGTCGGCTGCTCTGCATTTACGGCCCGGTTATAAATCTGATAACTGATTCTTCCGAGTCCCGAACAGGTACCACCGGTCACCGGATCTGAAATCGAAAGATCCACCTTCACGTCATCACGATAGATGCCATTTACCGGCTTCTCCGGATCCACACTTACCTCCGGCGCAATATATTCCACCAACGGATTCTGCTTATCGATCATCAGTCCGTCTGTACTGAGATAGGTATAGTTACCGGCCTTATCCCGGATACGGACATAAACCACACCCTGCACATTATCCGTCAGCTTCAGCTCCCGGAATGTCTGCCAGCCGGTTATGCTGTCTAACTCCTTACGAGTCAGCGGTTTTACACCGGCCGCTGTATTCTGTGCTGTGTTTTCCACTTTATCTACATAGTAATCTACGGACTTTATCGGAGAAGTCAGATCCTCCTTTGTACAGCTGATCGTGATCTCCTGCTTGGAACAGAATCCATAGGTCAGAACCGATCTTAGACCGCTCCACTCTGCCGTACGTCCTTCCGCCGATACCGCCTGTACACTTCCGGTCGGTGCCGTCTTATCTACCGTAAATTTATACGGTGATTTCTGGCCGTTTGTATTCACAGCAGCATTCTTATTGCCTGCCAGATCCTTATACGATACGGATACCGTATAGTTCGCATCCTTCTTATAAGTTATCACTGCCGTATGGGTGGCGCTATCCGGGTTCTTTTTGTTTTCCATCGTCTTCCAGCTGCTGATCGTATATGCATTCTCAACCGCTTTTCCCTTGGCATCCGTGGCTGTTATCACGATTCCCTTTGTCGCCGCATTGGCATCAAAATGATGACTTCTTTCGGTAATAACGACAGTCGCGGTTCTTGCCTTAAAGTATCCGGAAGCCGCACCGGCATTCGCCTTATCCTGATAAGTTACCTGAATCTGCGGTGCCGTATTATCAACGTCCAGCTTCACTGACTGCACGGTTTCATTTCCCGCATTATCACATGTCTTAACATATACAACTACATTGCAACTGTTGTTTTTCGCCTTATCAACCGTTATCTTTCCCTTCCAGGCATTTACCAGATCCTTCATAGCCGGATTGGTTTTCGTATAAGTAAACAGATTGCCGGACTGGTTCTTTACTCCATCCTTTTCAATCCAGTAATCAACCGTCTTAATACCGGAATAGGCTCCCTGATCCTGTACATGGACCTGTACTTCCACCTTGGATTTCCGGTTATATAATCCATAGGCGGCATTCCCCTTAGAATAAAATCCATTGCTCTCTGACGGTATCAATGTAATACCGCAGCCGGTCGTGTCGACTATGAATCCATCCGAACTGATATACCGATAGTTTCCGGCATAATCCATAACTCTTGCATAGATTACAAACTGTTCATTGCTTACCTCAAATCCGCCATCCGGATAGGTCTGAAAGCTTCCTGTATTGTAAATGGTATCCAGCTCTGCCGCCGTTTTCGCCTGTGCATCCGAGGTCTTATAGTATTCGATCACGCATGGACTGACCACATCCTCTGCCGACATCCTCACACGTACCTTCTGCTTACTGTATCGTCCGAAAGTCAGTACCTTTAGCAGCTTATTCCAGGTGGTCTCCCGAATGGTAATCGTTCCGTCCGGAGCATCCTTATCAATAGCAAACACATACGGATTCTCTCCATTGACCGTAATCGTCTCATTCGCCAGACCTGCCTTATTCTCATAGTGGAAAGACCATGTATAATATCCATCCTGCGTAAATGTTACACTTGCCGTATGAATATCTCCGTCACTCTTCCAGCCGCTGAACATTGCTGCTGCGTCCAGCGCGATCGGTTCTCCGTTGCGGTCTTCTGCCTGAAGCTCAAGCCCTGCTGTTGCCGCATCCGGGTCAAAGGTAGAACTCCGATCCTCGATCGTGATCACCGCCGTCCGGGTCGCATTATAGTATCCCCGTCCTTCTGACACCTGCCCTGCAATTCCGTCGATTGCAATCCGGACCTTCGGCGCGGTTGCATTAATATTGACCGGAACGGTTCTGGTTGCACGGTTCCCTGCATTATCTTCGGCAATGATCGTCACCTGTACATCATCAGCGTTATTCTGATCCTTGCTGACTGTAAATTCCTTCTCAACCATCTGCACCAGCTGATCCTTCGTCGGCGCAGCATTATCAAAGGTATAAAGATTCCCCTGCTGTGTTATAACTCTGCTGCCATCCTTCAGCATGGACACCGTATAATCTACCTGTTTGATACCGGAATAATCCTTTATTTCCTCTTCATTTAACTCATTTACATTGACCTTCACTGTCACATCTGAGTTGTAAAAACCATATTCATTCGGTTTATCCAATGTAACCGTGATCAGACTCTCCGTCATGTCAACTACAACTCCGTTGGTTCCGATATATGCCGTATTTCCGGCATAGTCCGTGATCCTGGCATATACTGCAAATGCCTCATCCTGTTCTGTTTTTATTCTTTCCTGCGTGAAGCTACCCTGTGCATACAGCGCTTCCAGCTCTGCCTTTCCAAGCACCTCTTCCGAATCAGACTTATAATACTGCACCTCATATAATGGTGAAGTAGCATCCGTCCCCTCCGCAACTACGGTAGTCGTTTTATTCTGATATATTCCAAAAGTCAGCTTCTGTAACAGCTCGGACCAGCCAGTTTCATTTACAGAAATTGTTCCCTGCGGGGCGGTCTTATCCACCGTAAATGTCTGCAGATCCTCTCCGGTCCCTGTGACCCTCTGCGCTTCCAGGCCTGCCTTATTGGTATAGGAGATATTCCATTCATAATTGGCATCCTGACTGAATGTAAGGGTCAGAATATGAATATCTCCATCCTCCTGCCAGACCGGATTTAAATACTCCGCCCGCATTGGGATCTCATTGTTATCCGCATCTCTGGCTGAAATCTCAATTCCGTTAAATGCCAGTGTCTTGTCAAAGCTTCCCGCACGATCCGTATATGTGATCACTGCAGTCCGGTCTGTATTGTAATAGCCGTCCATGGCTTCCGCAGCCTTCGTCCCTTCCATGACATAGGATACTTCTGGTGCTGTCGTATTGATTTTCAATGTCAGCTGCTCCTCTTTGGTATTTCCGGCATGATCCGTTACTGCAATATGAAGCACCGTATTATCACTGTTATTTCTCGCTGCTTCGACCGTCACACGCTCCGCAACAGAGGTCTGAACCGCTTCCCCGGACATATATTCATATAAAATACCGCTATCCGTTGTAGCTCCGTCAGTATAACCCTTGCCCTGCGTGATCACTCCGTCACAGGTCACCCAGTATTCTACCTTACTGATTCCGGAGCATCCACTGCGCCCTGCATCGGTTTCATCCGGGATACCTGCTTCCTCTGCCCGGAGCTGTACATTGACATCCCCATTATAATATCCATATTCATTCGCTGCATCCGGAGTCATGGTAAGTACCGGCGCTTCCTTATCGATCACGATTCTCAGCCGGTCATCCGGCAATGTCACATCTGCCCATTTATATATAAAGCTGAAAAATCCTGCCTTCCGTACCCGGATACGCTTAATGATCGTCGTTTCCGTCAGTTCAATGACCTTCGTTCCGGAATTCCACTTTATTTCCTGATTCTTATCATCGGTAATGCGGATTTCCAGTCCGTCTGCCGCCCGGAAGATTACCCTTGCATCCTTTGCATATACATACTGGTTCGTTCCTTCCTTCCGAATTGCATCCGCACTGTTAAAGGTTACTCCGTTATCAAAGGATATCTCCTCATTCTCCTCAAAAATAACCTGAATCCGCTTGTCCTCACAGATATTCACCAGATTAAACTGAAATGTACCATCCTCTGCTTCCTGTCCGTTTTCACACTCGGTCTCCTGCATGAGTGCATCATTAATCCGGATCTCTTTGATATGATAATTCTGCTCCGGTTTCATTGTAACCGTACTGCTTCCGCCATACTCTACCGCCTCTTCGGATACCTGAATCGTTCCATGCTCCGGAGGCTCCGCTATGACTCTCTGCATCTGATAGGCAAATGTAATCTCCAGTTCATAATCTGCATCTGCCGTAATGGTTTTCTGATACGGATTCGCATTGGTATAAGTATTATCCGTATAGGACTCATCCGCAACTACAGTTTCCCCCTGTTTCAGTACAACACCTGCTACCCGATATAATTCGTTCGGAGTCGCTGTTATCTGAATGGCCGTTCCATCCTCTGCCGTAACTTTCTCAGCTCCTATCGTTCCACCGGAAGAAGAAGGCTGCGTCTCAATCGTTCCTCTGGTATTGTCATAACGAACAGTTACCGTATAGATTCTGACAAAGGCGGCCGTCACTGTCGTGTCACCGGTTACTGTAACTTCCGTACTGAATGCATTCGGATCTTCCACTACCTGCGGAACATCATTCACCAGCACTGTCAGGATCTGATATCCGGCATCCGGTGTTACCGTTAACTGTACCTGTGAATCCCGTTCCGCCTGAATACTGTTTCCGGTTTCCTCATTCAAACGAATGCTTCCACCTTCCCCCGCACTGGCCGTCACTGTATATTTCTCATTCTCTAATGATACCACCAGCCGGCCGTTTGCAACGCCCGATGCAATCCGGATATTCCGAATAGTTTTCATCTCATATCCTTCTGCGAATACGGTCACATCCATCTGAATGGATCGTGTACCATCCTCCTGTCCCGGAGTCAATAACGGCTCCAGATCAATGATACTGATACCGTTCTCTCCGGTTTGAAGCTCCCTGCTTTCATATGTCTCACTCTGCATCTCCGAGCCCGGTACGGTCTCAATAATTGTCATATCACAGGAAACGGCTGCTTCCCGAACCGGGTTGCCGTTCTTATCCCGCACTTCGATCATGTAATTTTCAAATTCCTGTGTACTCCGGTCACCTGCAAATACCTGTCCCGGTATACCATTTAATACAATCAGCAACGTCAGGAGAATTGCTATGATCCGTTTTTTTATATTCCTGCTTGTCCTGTTCATATACTCCACTCCTTTATTCTATAATTTCTACACTTTCCGCATAGGATAATTCGTTTTCCAAAACAAAGTCATCCACAGCCTCCGGTGTCTGTCTGTCATTTCCTGCTGCCTGCGGGTGCTCCAGCTCTGTCAGCATGGTCGTTACCCCGGGCTCTGCCAGTACGGTTGTTGCTCCGGTTTCTGCCAGTACAGTCGTTGCTCCGGCTTCTGCAAGTACGGTCGTTGCTCCTACCTCTGCCAGTACGGTTGTCGCTCCCGTTTCCGTCTCCGGCGCCAGTGTGGCAGTTGAAAACTTCTCCGTCCGGACTCCGCTTCCGGTATGTACACCTGCTATATCTCCGGTCAATGCCTCTGCGTTATGCTTTCTTATCTGCTCAATTGCTTTTCTAGCTGTTCTTCCGGATATTTCTCCATACAGCTTCGGAATATCCATCAGAAAGAATAGTGCTACGGCAGTCAGGAAAAATATTCCCGCTGCCACCCAGAATCCAATCGAACATGTCTGTAAAACATCTATACTCATCTCTGTGCACCTCCTGCATCGGTTCCATAAGCCGTCCGGATTGCCGTCAACGTATCCGGCATCAGGCTTTTTATCGTACTTCGTTTGGCATCTGTGACATCCGTTGTTGTCTGGATTGCATCTGTCACCTGCTCCAACTGCTGATACAGGCTAAGAATTTCCTGTTCGGTCACACCGTCCACCTTAAATTTCGTTGCATACTGCTGCAATGCTCCGCGTGTAAGCTCCACCAGCTCCAGCCGCACGATCTCATTCTCATCTGCATTCTCTGCAACTGCCGGAATCAATTCCGTCAGGTTATCAAATAATGGTTTATAGTTTCCTTTATCACTGGCTTCGGTTATATTGGTGGTAATGTCCCGATAAAACATACCAATGCTTGCATAGGCCTTCGCCATCCCGAGATTCTCATAATCCTGCGGTGCCTGATCGACAACATCCTGAAACCACTCGATGGCACTCTTTGCCCGTGTCACCTGATTATCACTGCCATCTCCGTAATCATAGTAGTACCAGAACAGCTTCCCGGTCTCAAAACAGATCTCTGTGTAATCCCGTTTATTCGCCTGCAGTTCATCCTTATGATTCATGATGTACTTTTCCAGAAGATTGGCTTCCTCTACCGTAAAGACTGCATCATTTTCTTTAAACGTCTGGATCATACCAAGATATGCATCCTTTCTTCCTCCCATATCCGGAAGCTCCATACACTGTTCATACAGGGAAATCTTTGTGTCATAATCAACACTTTTCGATGCCTCATATAACAGATTGTTATATGTTTCTGAGGCTTTTGCAGATGCTGCGAAATGGAAAGACAGACCAGCCGCCACGCACAGAACGGATGCGGCCAGAGTTCCGATAAATATTGAAAATTTACGCTTCTGTTTCTTTTTATAAAGCGGCTCCAGAATCTCATAATTCTCGAGATCATACATCAGCTCTTCACAGGACTGATAACGATCCTCCGGCTGATGTGCCGTGCATTTCCGGATAATGGAATCCAGACCTCTTGACAGTGCCGGATTCACTGCCCGGATGGATGTATCGCTGATCAGATTCCGGCAGGGATCCTGCCCAGTCAGCAGATGATAAAGTGTCATACCCAGACAATAGATATCGGTTCTGGCATCTGTCCGTCCGAGACCGCTTCCGATATACTGCTCCGGTGCTGCATAGCCGATCGTTCCGATACCGGTTGTTTCTCCGTAATTGATCTCATAATTTTTAGCCGTTCCGAAATCGATCAATGTTACCGTTCCATCCGGCTTCAGCATAACATTAGCCGGTTTCATGTCCCGGTATATGATCGCCGGTGTCCGTGAATGCAGATAACCCAGAACGTCACATAACTGCTTTGCCCATTCCACAACCACGCTTTCCTGCTGGACTCCGTGTTCCTCAAGGATCTTATCCAGTGACCGGCCTTCTACATAGTCCATGACAATGATAAATGTCTCATCATCTTCAATCACATCTACGATACTCGGCAGGTATGGGTGTTTTAATCGTTTCAACGTGTCTATTTCTGCCATCAGTCCCTGACGAACAATATTGAAATCCATTCTTCCGTCTTTGCGGACCTCTTTGACCGCCCAGGTCTTATTGGCCTTTTCATTGATTGCCATATAGACAACGCTCATGCCGCCATGTCCGATTTCACTTAATATCTTATATTTTCCATCTACTAACGATCCTATCTCCAGCATATCTGTCTTTTTTCTCCTTCTAATATGTACGGATGCTGACCACAGTTATGTTGTCTCGCTCCTGTCGCTGCTTATCCAGCTCGATCAACGCTTCCATATTCTTTTTCATGCATTCTGAATCCGTCATACATGCCGGATTCAGATACTGATATATTTCTTCCGGCGAAATCTGATGTCGAAATCCATCACTGCACAACATATAGACGGCATTCTGTCTTGGAATGCCCGAGAAATAATCCGGCTGAACCGTTTCAGAAGCTCCGACACACTGCAGCAAAACACTTCGTCTTGGATCCAATTCCGCTTCCTCCGGTGTTAACCTGCCACATGCAATCTCATGTGCGACCACCGTCTGATCCTGTGTCAGTACCCGAATATCGTCCGCAAGCTCATAGGCTCTAGTATCTCCTACATTCAGAATATGATAGCGCGTATCCGTCATCAAAAGTGCCGTGACCGTAGTTCCCAGATGGATCCCGGTCTGCTTGCCATAATTCTTAATCTTCTCATTATTCTCTGTTATAATCTGATTCCAGTCCCGCTGCAGCGCCTGTTCTTCTAATCCATTACGAAGCAGCTGGGGAAGCTGATGGTCACTCCATTTCTCAAATGCCCGGATCAGAGTTGCACTGGCTACTTCTCCTTTCGCCAGACCACCCATGCCATCGCACAGCACCGCCAGAACAACATTTCCATAGCTGCTGCGGAACTGCCGCACACTGAAACTATCCTGATTGGTATTTTTCGTCAGCCCGATATCGGTCGTTGCTGAAATCATAAATTCCACTGTTTCCTCTACCTCTCTCTTCCTGCTTACTCTAAGACATTTCCCGAATCCTGCACTCCTGTTTTATCGGATGCTCTTATTAATACAGCTTGAATTCAAAATCCTCATTGGCTAACCGGATCGTATCTCCGTGTGCCAGCTTCGTTTCCACATTGCTCTGGATCATCTGTCCATTCAGGAATGTATGATTGGTCGAATTGGTATCTACCAGATAATACTCCCCATCCCGGCTCACGATATTCGCATGGCTTCGGCTGATCGCAGTATTGTCACCAATAAAGTAATCCGCATAGCTCCGTTCCTTTCCGATACGGAAGACCGGTTTGTTCAGACTGATCTTCTCATTGCCCTTTCTCCGGATCAGGAATGGAATCATCTGATTCTGCCCCGGAAGCTGCCCATTTACCAATACAGTAGTCTCTCCGATCATCGGTGAAACCAGTACTGTCGTTTCACTCATTACCGGCTGCTGTGGTTGAGACTGCATCGGTGGAACCTGCATTGCTGTCGGCTGTGGCTGAGACTGCATTGGTGGAACCTGCATTACCGGCTGTGGTTGTACTACAGACTGCACTGGGCTTACCGCTGATTGCTGAACCTTGGACTGTTGTGGCGGAATAGCCTGTGCCTGCGGCTTTGACTGTGGTACTGCAGGCTGTACCGGCGGCACTGCCGTTCCGTCCATACCGGGAACTACGAATCCGACATTGGCATTTGCCTGTGGTTTTTTACCGGCTTTTGAAGCGGATTTCTCCTTAGACTTTGTAGATTTTTTATCATTTTTCTGTTTCTTGGCTTCTTTCTGTGCATCATAGATTGCCTTATTCTCTTTACTGTAATGCTGCATTAAATACATAAAGGACATCTCCGGAGCATTGTCTGCCGGATTCTCCGGCTGCTTCTCCTGATTACTTTTCTCTGCCTTTTTAGCTGTACTTTTTGCCTTTTTCGGTGAAACCATGCCCGCAGGATTTTGAACCGGTTTTCCTGCCGGCATTGGCACTACATTCCCGACTGCAGCCATGTCCTGTGCGGCTGACCGGTTCTGTCCATATGCCTGCGCCTGCCCAAATGACGGCACCTGTTCAAACAGTTGCGCCGGATCAAATGGCTGGCCTGCAGATTGCTGCATCGGCTGACTGTAACTCTGACCACCCGGCTGTGCCATCATCTGCCCCTGCACTGGTGTAAGCGGAGTTCCTGTAGCCTGCCTGTCTAACCCATCCAGCATCTGTTTCATGTCTCTCATATTCGGAACCGATGTTGTATTTAAGTAATTCATGATTCCCGCAACATAACCGCAATCCTCCGTCTGGTCAAACCGGGTTGTAAACATAATATTCCGGAAGAATTCTACCGGATCTTCTTTTTTCTCTGCCATTGCTGCCAGCGGTGATCCGCCATCCGAAGCTTTCACCGGAAGGCAGATCAGTAAGGACTCACAGGTTGAAACATCTGCAAAAATATAATCCGCATTCAGGAGAATGTCATTCTTATCCAGCATATAATCTTCTGCAGCCGCCATAGCCTCCGTGATTCCCCGAAACATTCCAAGCAGCTGCTTCCGTTTTACGGTTCCGCTTAAGAACTGGGATTCAGACACCTTCGC
>CABQJA010000009.1 GCA_902464345.1 uncultured Clostridium sp. | reverse complement strand
GACAAACGGTTTTCAAGACCGCCTCGTTATGACCACTTCGATACCTCTCCATATATGAAATTATGCTTATTTCCTGTCGCTTTCTAAGTTACTCTCCGTCAGCGACATTGATAATAATATCACCTGATCTTTATAATGTCAACCACTTTTTTAAGTTTTTTTTATTTTAATTTCATTGCCTTTTTTGGATGCTTGCCGCCAGTGTCATATCCTCCGGCGTTGTGATCTTGATATTCCGATAGTCCCCTTCAATCACCTTTACCCTTGTATTACAATACTGTTCCACCAGCATTGTATCATCCGTAATATTTCCGGCTGATGATTGCCGCATAGCACGATATGCCTGCTTGATCAGTGGCACCCGGAAGGTCTGTGGCGTCTGAATCTGCCACAGGGTCTTACGATCCGGTGTATCAATTCCGTATCCATCGGAATCTACTACCTTGATCGTATCCTTTACCGGCATTCCGACTGTGCAGGCACCATATTCCTTCGCTGTCTGAATCGAGTCCCGAATCATCCTCTGAGTCACAAACGGCCGTGCCCCGTCATGAATCAGCACAATACCGTCTTCAATCCGGCTCAGCCCCTGCTCTACGGAATCATACCGTTCCGCACCACCGGCCACAATATCCGTCACCTTATGAAATCCATATTTCTCTACGATCTGCTCTCTGCAATAAGCAATCTCATTCCCGCCTGTCACCAGAATGATACGCTCTACGTCCTCACTATCCTGAAAACATTTCAACGAATAATACAGAACCGGTTTCTCCTCCAATAAAAGAAACTGCTTCTGTACCTTACTGTGCATTCTGCGTCCCTGGCCTGCTGCCAGTACAATTGCTGTTATCTGTTCACTCATACCCGTCCTTACTATTTCTACTGTTCCTGCTGTTTCCACTATCTCTGTTGATTCTATTGCCCCTGTTACCTCTATTGTCTCTGTTATATCTGCCACGTCTGCTACTTCCCATTTCCTCGTAGTCTCGTCGTTTCAACTGCTTTACGATTCGCCGGTGGCAATTACCGTTCTCCCAGCTTCAGGTTCGGCACTGCATTTAAATCCAAACCAGAACGTACTCCTTTTAAATACTCATAATAACCGGCTGCTCCGATCATCGCTGCATTGTCGGTACACAAAATCGGCGATGGTGAATAGAATGTAATGCCATTCGCTGCACATTTCTCCTGCATTGCCTTTCGCAAGGCTGTATTGGATGCAACACCACCTGCAATTGCCAGCTTCTTCATACCGGACTCCTGCATTGCCATCATGGCATGATCCGTCAGTACGTCTACTACCGCCTGCTGGAAGGATGCCGCAACATCTGCCTGATTATAGCTTTCTCCCTTCATTTCGCATTGGTTCAGATAATTCAATACCGCCGACTTCAGACCACTGAAGCTGAAATCATATGGATGATCTGCAATGCTGGCTCTTGGGAAAGAGATTGCCTGCGGGTTCCCTTCCTTTGCTGCCTTATCGATCTTCGGGCCACCCGGATACCCCAGTCCGATTGCCCGTGCCACCTTATCAAATGCCTCACCGGCAGCATCATCTCTGGTTCTTCCAAGTACCTGATACTCTCCATAATCCAATACCTTTACCAGATGGGAATGTCCACCCGATACCACCAGACAAATATATGGTGGTTCCAGATCCTTATTTTCTATATAATTAGCTGAAATATGTCCTTCAATATGATGAACTCCGATCAGCGGAAGATGCTTCGCATAGCTGATCGCCTTTGCCTCTGCCACACCGACCAGCAAGGCACCTACCAGCCCCGGTCCATAGGTGACTGCAATCGCATCCATATCATCCAGCGTCATCTGTGCGGTATCCAGTGCCTCCTGAATTACATAATTGATGTTCTCCACATGCTTTCTGGATGCTATTTCCGGTACAACACCTCCATACAGGGTATGCAGTGCGATCTGCGATGATATAATATTCGACCGCACATCTCTTCCGTTCACCACTACTGCTGCGGCTGTTTCATCACAGGATGACTCTATTGCCAATATTTTAATTTCTTCGTTCATTTGATCGTTATCCCCTTACTGTCTCTCGCTTTACTGTCTGTACTGCCCGTTCGCATCCGAACAGCATTTTATCTGACCATTATTATTTACTCTTATTTTCGAATGCTATTTACTCTCGCTTTCGGATGCCGTATCATCGGCTCCATCGGTCGCTATCTCCTGCCATCCCTGGATCTTCCAGAGATCATTCTCTTTCACCAGAAGATACTGCTCCTGAATATCCTTCGTCTTTCCATTCTCACGAAGCTTGCAATTCACATAAAACATTGCATAGTCTTTTCCATTGGTCGTGGTGTACAGGACATTATTTTCCGAATCCACTTCATAACTGATAAAGGTGCGTCCGTCCGCATGGAATTTATTAATATCGGTTGTCAGAGCTTCCATCTGCGTTTCCTCCGGATTCTCTGCCAACAGATCCGCAGAAAACAGCTTGCGTACCTGTTCATTCAGGGTTTGTATATCTTCCTTTTCCAGTTCCTCGTTATACAATGATTTCAGGAATCGGCAGTGCAGCTTTGCCACATCTCTGGCAGTCTTCGGATATTGATTATCCAGATCATACATTTTCAGTGTCTGCACCTCATTCATCTGTTCATCCGCCTTCTGGCTGCTGTTCGGCGTCCGATTGGTCAGCCGCAGATATAATGCTGCCACGATCAGTACCGCCAGTACCGCTAATATAATAAACCGTACCAGTCCGCTCTTTTCTGATTTTCCGGGAGTCTTTGTATCCTTCTCTTCCATAAACAACGCCTCCTATTCTTCCTCAAACTTTAACTCACATACTCTGCCGTCCCGGCTGATGATTGTATTCGAAAAGACTTGTTTTACCTTTGATTCAAACTGTTCCGGATGTACCAGAGACGGGCTGTAATGTGTCAGCCACATCTCTTTTACATCCGCCTGCTTCGCGATCTCTGCCGCCTCATACATCGTCATATGCTTGTATTCTCTGGCTTTTGCCTCTTTGCCGTCCTCTCCGTACATGCCTTCGCAGATGAACAGATCGGAATGGGCTGCATTTCTCACAATCGATTCGGTCGGTCGGGTGTCTGTGCAGTATGTTAACTTCAGACCCTTTCTCGTCTCTCCGAGCACCATATCCTGCGTGTAGGTCACGCCCTCATATACGACAGATTCCTGCTTCTGCAACGGACTCCAGCAGCTCATCGGAACCTGATTGGTCCGCGCCTTCTCCACCTCAAATCTGCCGGCCCGGTTCAGCTCCAGAGAATATCCGTAACAGGTTACATTATGATTCACTCGGAATGCTGTCAGCTTCAGTCCATGGATATCCATGCATTCCTCCGTCTCCTGCAACTCATGAAACACAATCGGGAACGGAAGTTCCGGTGCGATCGTACGAAGGGCCGTCACTACTTTCTCCAACCGCTTCGGTCCTATCATCAGCAACGGTTCTGTCCGCTCTGCGTTTCCCAATGTTAACAACAGTCCCGGAAGACCGCTGATATGATCCGCATGGTAATGTGTAAAACAGATCGCATCGATCGGCTTGAAGCTCCATCCACATTTCTTTACTGCGACCTGTGTGCCTTCTCCACAGTCAATTAATATACTGGTTCCGTTATACCGCACCATCAGTGCCGTCAACGCTCTCTGTGGTAATGGCATCATGCCTCCGGTTCCCAGTAAGCATACATCTATCATTCTGATTCCTCACTTCTTAAATTCTGTCCTCATTGTAGCAATAATCTATGGAGAAATCAACAAAGAAGGCATTTATATATTCTCACTTTGAATCGTTTCTATTATATTTTTACGGTTGATCCGTCCCATGGAGTAACGCATGATTCCAAAGAGCAGAACAAATACAGCTCCGATAGAAATCAGGATACCTGTCCACGGAAGATGGTATGCAGTCTCCAGATTCGTTCCCATTGCCATATGGAAGCCTACTGAAAGCAATATACCCGCCGGAATTCCGATCAGCAGGGACTTCACACCGTAAAATAAGCTTTCCAGCCAGATCACCCGCCGGAATTCCTTCCGGGTCATTCCAATGGATTTCAGCGTTGCAAACTCTCTGGAACGAAGCTCCATGTTGGTCGTTATCGTATTAAAAATATTCGTAATTCCGATCAGGGCAATCACAATAATGAATCCGTACAGGAACACACCGATCAATGTAAACAGGGACTTTGATGCTTCATAGTTCTGCTTCAGGTTGCTGACACTGTAATTGGCAAGGTCCATATCATCTTCAATTATATTCTGCAATCCGTCCGGATCGTCGCAGTTAATATACACATCCAGTGTATCATGGAATTCCTTGTTGTAATCTGTCAGCCATGCATTACTGGTCACAAGCAGTCCAAGTCCCTTCACATTTTCAACCGACATTGGCCGTTCCGTCGTTGACTTTATGATGCGCATGGAAATCGGCTGTTCTGTCATCTGCGTAATGCCCTGGATCACATCTCCCGCCTGATAATCATACAATTCACCGGTCACATATTTCTCTTTTCCATCCTTCACTACCGCCCACGTCGCATCCGAGATCAGTATTGCCTGATTGTCTCCGGCATTCACAGTACATCCAAGCTTTTCGGCATATGCCCGAAAGGCTTCCGGATTTAAAGCCACTAAGATGAAGGTTTCATCTGTCTGTTCCTCTTCCCCTTCTGTATTCCCCATCAGAGTCTGATACAGTTCACTGTATTTCACTTCATCTACCGGCACGGAAATATCTCCTGTCTGACAGATTTCAGCCTGATTGACACCATCCAGTTCCAGAATCCTTCCGGCATCCTCCATCCGATCCTTGCCATCCATTTCGACGATCAGCTGGTAACTGTTCTCCGCATAATAGATATTGGTAATCTCCATTGCCATCCCCATGAAACTCGACATTCCGATAAAGACTGCTACACTGACCACGATGGAAATGATCGTTGTCCGATATTTGACTCTCGCCCGTTTTAAATTCTTATACGCAATGGTTCCGCCAATTCCAAACCATCGTGACATCCATCTCGGCATCCGGATCTCTTTTCTGGAGATACGGACCGTATCATTTCCGCGAATTGCCTGAATCGGTGAGATCTTTGCTGCTTTTCCGGCCGACTGTCCGGCAGAGAGAAGAATCGTAATAACTGCCAGTACTATACTAACCAGAATTGCCGGCCAGGATATGACATAGGCAAGTGTCACCTGTAGGCTGCTCTGCATCAGATGTCCGGTTCCCTTTACCACCAGCCATCCGGCAAGCAGACCCAGAAGGATTCCGAGCGGGATTCCAACCGCACCCAGGATCAATGCCTCTCCGTAGATTAATTTCTTCCTCTGTTTTCCGGTCGCACCGATGGATGACAACATTCCATACAGATGCAGCTTCTCTGTCAGTGAAATCACAAAGCTGTTCCGGATGCAGAACACACTGGTCACAATGATGATCACAATCGCAATTCCTGCCATGGAATATAACATTTTCAGACTTTCGTCAGAGAATAACATCATCTGATATTTTAACAACCAGATATTACAGGTCACATAGGATGCAATCTTCTGCGATTCTTCCAACTGCTGTTGTTCTTCTTCATTTAACGGTTCTCCGTTCTGATATTTCTGATATATCTCCGGCGAAAGCTTTAAAAGTCCTGCAGTTACTTCCTCCCGCCGCTTCAGTCCGGCCTTTGTATAAGACGCATAAACAGTAATATCTGAGTATTGTGTAACATCCGTAATTCTTGTGATCACAGTATAGCCCGGTGCATAATACGGCTCCTGACTTCGCATCAGACGCTCCATAATCCCCACGACCGTATACTCTCCGGCAGCCTTCCCGGAATCTGTCAGCTGTTCCCCTTCCATATACTCGCAGGACTGATCTTCCTCATTGCCCTTCGCATCTTCCCGATTGCTGTTTGTAAGCCGGATCGTGTCTCCGACCCGGTATTCTACTCCGCCATTGGTACGGATACTGTCAGATATAACGATCTCATGATCGTTCTCCGGCAGTCTGCCCTCTGTCAATGTCACATTCGCAACCTGCATTGCAGATTCGTCCATTGCCTTTAAATACAGATACGGCTTCTTTTCGTTCCTGCTGCCTGTAAGCTCTGTATATCCCAGATCCACACTATAACCGAGCTTCTCAATATTACGGTTCCCTTCAAAGTATTTCAGATTCTCCGGATTCACATCATAAAAACAGTAATGGTAATCTCCGCTATGCGCCTTCTCATATTCCACCATACTGGAACGGAAGCTCTCCGCCATATTCGCAACCACTACGATCAGTGCGGTTGCAAGCATAATGCCGATGATAGTCACCCATGCACGCTTCCGGTTTAATTTAATATTCCGCAGTGTGATCTTCGTTAATGCATTCATTCCGATCACCTGCTTTCCTGCTCATCATCCGCAGCTACAGATACCGGATTCTTCTGTGCCACTTCCATAACCGGAGTCTTTCTGGATCCTTCATTCCAGCAATGGATCTCCTGCAGGCGGCCATCCTCCATATTCAGCACCCGGTCTGCCTGCTTGGCCAGCTCCAGATCATGTGTGATCATGATCAGAGTCTGCTTATACTTCCGATTGAACACCTTGAGCAGCTCCATAATCTCCGCACTCGCCTTAGAATCCAGATTTCCGGTCGGTTCATCCGCCAACAGGATTGCCGGACGGTTCATCAGTGCCCGCCCGATTGCTACTCTCTGCTGCTGTCCGCCGGATAATTCATTCGGCAGATGATTCAGCCGCTTTTGTAAGCCCAGAGTTTCTGTCAATTCATTTAAAAACTCTATATCCGGCTTCCTTCCGTCCAACTCTACCGGAAGTGTCATATTCTCCTCAACATTTAATACCGGAACCAGATTGAAGAACTGATAGATCAGTCCCACCTGCCTCCGCCGGAAAATAGCCAGCTTATCATCATTTAACTGATAGATGTCTTCTCCTTCTATAAAAACCTTTCCGCCGGTCGGGCGGTCCACTCCACCCAGCATATGCATCAGGGTGGATTTGCCACTGCCGGAGCTTCCGACAATGGCAACGAATTCTCCTTTTTCCACTGAGAATGAAACATTATCTACCGCTACAACCTGATTTTCTTCTTTTCCATATACCTTTCTGACCTGTTCAGTTCGTAAAATCTCCATATATTCTCTGTCCTTTCCTGTTATTTGCTTTTACCTTAGCAAAGCAAAATGACATTTCAGTGACATTTCAGAAATTTCATATAAAAAGTTGTTCCTTGTCCCGGCTCCGACTCTACCGTCAGATATCCGTTCTGACGCTTCATGATCTCCTGTGCAAGTGCCAGTCCGATTCCCACACTGTCTTCCCCTGCATCCGCACTTCTGTAAAACCGTTCAAAGATATGCTTCTGATCCTCATAAGATATACCGCTGCCGAAATCCCGGACATGGATGCAGGTGTACACCTGATTGTCCTCCACCTGTATCCGGATTTCAGAGTCTTCCGGGCTATGTTCGATCGCATTTTTTATCAGATTAACAAGAGCCTCCTCCAACCAGTGCCGATCTCCCTTAATAAATGGCTCCTCTTCGCCCATTACCTGTATATCGATCTGTTTCCACTCTGCCAACAGACCAACCTTCTCTACGGCACCACGGATCAGGGCAGACACAGACAATTCTTCTTCCTTCAGCTCTACTACACCGGCATCCAGTCTGGATAATTTTAAAAGCACCTGAACCAGCCAGCTGACTGAGGTCAACTGCCCGGTAATCTCCGAAAGAAACCTTCTCCTTGTCTCTTCCGTCATATTCTCACTCTCTGACAGATTGTCCAGCAGAACCAGACAGGAAGTCAACGGAGTTTTTAACTGATGGGAGATATCCGATACAGAATCTGCAAGTGCCTTTTTCTGCTGCCCGGCCAACTCCGAACTTTCCCGCAGCATGACCGTTATTTTATAGAGTTCATTCTGTAAGCGGCTTAATTCCCCTTCATCATTTTCTTCTATCTCAATCCGGTATATGCCATGCTCTATTTTACGGATGTAATCCACCAGCTCCTGTATCTTACGATTGCGCTGCTTCTGATAACAGATAAAGATCAGCAGAATTCCTATGCATATCAGGATCCAGACCAGAGTTCCTGTTATCTGAAACCGTTTCTGGGCTGTTTGTGCCTGCAGGATTGGCATATCCCCCTGCAGGATGCCATACTGATGTAAGAATGCCTCTCCGTCTTCTTCATTGCCGGTTGCATTTAAATACTGCATCCAGTCTCCATGCCCCTTATCCGGATATTGCGCAGAAATTGCGTCAAACGTAGAAATTGCGCCAAAGATTGCTGAGATTCGTTCATAATATATAGCCGCGATTCGGCGATTCGTTACTGACACTGCAAGATTCCAGACTATCAGCCCCGTCACCATCAGTATTAATATACGAATGATTGCTTTCTGAAATTCACGATCCTTACTCTCCATGTCTATTCCTTCTCAATCCGATAGCCCATGCCACGTACGGTTTTTATGATCTTTCCGTCCTTATCACCGATTTTATCCCGAAGCCGTTTCATGGTTACAGTCAGTGTATTATCATTTACAAAATTACCGGCATGGTCCCAGATTCCGGCCAATATCTCTTCTCTGGTATACAGCTTCCCCGGATGACTCATCATACTGCTTAAGATCCTATATTCCAGCTTCGTAAGTGCGACCTCTTCTCCATGCGAATAGGCGAGTCCTGTTCCTGTATCCAGCTTCAGAAACTGACAATGTAAAATCCCGGATGTTTTTCCGGTTCTCCGAAGGACATTCTGGATTCTGGAAATCAGTTCCCGATTCCGGAACGGCTTCTGGATATAATCATCCGCCCCAAGCTCAAAGCCCTGAACCACATCGTTTTCCTCATCCTTTGCCGTCAGGAAGATTACCGGGACATCCTGCTCATGTTTGATCTTCCTACAAAGCTCATATCCGTCTCCGTCCGGAAGCGTGATATCCAACAGAATCAGATCAAAAACATCCTGTCCAAGCAGTTCCTCTGCTTTCCGGTAATTCGATACCGATACTACCTCATATCCTTCCTCCCGCAACAAATATTCCAGTCCCAGAAGGATCGTCTCATTGTCCTCTACCACTAACAGCTTCATGTCCTATAACACTTCCTCTATTGTCTGAATCTTTACCGGGATCTGAAATCCCTGAATCAGGGAATCATAACATTTCTCACAGAGATACCATTCATGAAGCTCCAGATCCTTTTCAGAAAAATATCCCCACTCCTTTGTTACCTTCAGATAATCTTCTCCTGCACGTTCTCCCTGCCCTAACAGCCGTCCGCAGCAATTGCACCGAATCTGTTCCATCTCATAACCTCGCTTCTGTCACATTCTCTATGGTAAGTATCTGCTATCATTATATAAGAAAATGACTATTGTCGTACAGTAGAAAAATCTGTCAATTTTCTGTTCATCACGATCCCATTCTCGACCGGCTGCGTATAGTATTGTTTCCGGACTGCCAGCTCTTCAAACTCATTTTTACGGTATAGCTGTCTGGCTGCCGCATTGGACTCCCGGACCTCCAGCATAACCTGCTCGCATCCGGTTTCTTTTGCTTTGACCAAAAGCATCTGCAATAATTGCTGTGCTGCTCCCATCCTGCGATATTCCGGAAGCACTCCAATCTTCATCACGTCTGCGGTATCTCCTGCCACACTGATGCCGGCAAAGCCGCACAATGTATGTCCCTGCTCCACAACATAATAATGGTTTGACGTATATTGAAATAAATCCAGAAAGATCTGTTCACTCCAGACCTCCGAAAAACATATCCGGTCAATGTCAAACACCACATGAGCATCTGCCGGAGTCATTTCCCGGACGCATATATCCTGCTTCTTCATTCTCTCACCTGTTTATCACACACTGCTCTTCGCTTTCTCGCGCTCTGCTTTCTCACGTTCTGCCTGCGACAGTCGGAGATAATCCGGATGATGCTCTGCTGCCGTTTCCGTCCGTCCTTCCTTATACATCTGCATGGCACACATTGCAAGAGATCCTGCCCGCTGTCCATTCATATGCGGTGGTGCAAAGGATACCTGCTTCTCTGATTTCTCCCAGTATTCTTCAATATAGCTCTGATGCACCGGCACACCATCTCCCAGAAATACTACTTCCTGCGGCAGCTCCGGCTGCCCGCTCCATGCTTCCGTCAGTGCCTCCATCAGTTCTTCGATTGAGATTGCACACTGCTCCTTTATGATCTCGCAATCTCTGCCATGGAACCGATAGATACCGGTATAGACCTGACCTCTTCTGGCATCCATGATTGGGCAGATCAGCTGCGTAAATCCCTGATAATTGTAAGCCAATCCCTGCACTGTCGGCACACTGACCAACGGCTTATCGAGTGCCAGTCCAAGACCCTTGGCGGTTGCAGATCCGATTCGGAGTCCGGTAAAGGATCCCGGACCGCCTGCTACTGCAATTGCATCGATGCTATTTAAATCCGTCTCCGTCATTTTAACAATTTCATCAATCATAGGCAGCAGAGTCTGTGAGTGCGTCTTCTTATAATTCATCGTATACTCCGCACGCATTACATCGTCCTCAATAATCGCTGCAGATGCTACCAGTCCGGAACTGTCCATTGCCAATATCTTCATAACTCATTCCTCCATCTATTATCGGCCGGTAATCGAAACCTTCCGATAATCAAATCCCTGTTCTAATTCCTTTTCGATCAAAATCTCCGTATAATGCTCCGGCAGACTGCCCGGAATCAGATTGGCCCACTCGATCAGAGACACACCATCTCCATCCGTCATCTCCTCAAACCCAATTTCAAATAATTCATCTTCATCTGCAATCCGGTATACGTCAAAATGATAGAACGGAAGCCGGCCCTCATCATATACCTGCACAATTGTGAAGGTTGGACTGTTGATCGGCTCCTCAATTCCAAGTCCTGCACCAAACCCCTGCGAAAACACGGTCTTTCCCACGCCCAGATCTCCGATCAGGCAGAACACATCCCCCGGCTTTGCATTTGCCGCCAGCTGATATCCGATCTGATAGGTGTCCTCTGCACTGTAACTGTTTTTTATTATTGTTTCACTCAATGTTCTGTCCTCAATTCTATCCTACTTAAGCATCCTTTTCCATGGATGCCGGGATCTTCGTTATACCCGCCTTTTTACAGCCTCTTGCAATCATCTCTTCCACAGCCTGCCTCTTCTCTCCCATTTCCTTATATGCGAGAATGGACGCAGTATTCTTAGCTGTATATATGATCAGTACCGATGCCGTTTTCCGCACCTCCAGAATCGCATTCCAGGCTAATGACTGTTCCTGTTCACCCTGGCTGACTGTCATTCCGTCTTCTGTAAAAAGATATGTTAACGGATTCTTGTATACCGGCGACAACAATACCTGCTGCTGTGCCTTGATCAGCAGGATGATTGGATTTACAACCGTAAACAGGAGCCCTATGATCAGCAGGATCACCTTGCGTGTTGTATCTCCACTTCCATCAAAGGACAATGCAAATGCTGCCAATGCCGCCACACTGATGCACACGCCAAAAATCCCCTTAAATGAACGGTGGGTATGCTGCATCAAAAACGAATACATATATCCTACTTTCATGCCTACGGAAATCCGTACCCCCTCTGTTTCCGCCTGTGCATCTGTTACCGGTGATTCTGACTGATTTTCTACCTGAACTTCTGTATCTGATTCCCTCTGCATCATCTGTTTCTCTCCTTCTGCTTCTATGCTGTATTTGATATTTCTCCATCTCTCCCCTGATTTTTATAACTTCATTGTAAGCTGGATCCGCTTTTTCTGCAGATCCACGCCCAAAATCTTAACCTCTACAATATCACCGACACTGACCACTTCCAACGGATGTTTGATAAACTTATCGCTCATCTGTGAAATGTGCACCAGCCCGTCCTGATGAACACCAATATCTACGAATGCGCCGAAATCAATGACATTCCGGACGGTTCCCTTTAAGATCATGCCTTCCTTTAAATCCTTCATCTCCATAACATCGGACCGCAGGATCGGCTTCGGCATCTCATCCCGTGGATCTCTGCCCGGCTTTTCAAGCTCCTGAATAATATCTTTTAAGGTAATCTCACCAACATCCAGATCTTTGGATAATGTCTTTGTATCCTTCGCAGCCAGTGATAACCCGATCAATCCGCCGGATGCAATGTCTGCCAGATGATAACCGAGCTTTGTCAGCAGCTTTGTCGCTGCCTCATAAGACTCCGGATGAACACTGGTTCCGTCTAACGGATTCTCTCCACCGGATATCCGCATGAATCCGGCACACTGCTCAAATGCTTTCGGCCCAAGCTTCGCCACTTTCAGCAACTCCTTCCGGTTCTTAAAGCTTCCATGCTCTTCCCGGTAAGCTACGATATTCTTCGCTAATGCCTTGGAAATGCCGGATACATATTCAAGCAGTGATACAGATGCTGTATTTAAGTCTACACCGACATGGTTTACACAATCCTCCACCACTGCTGACAGGGCATCCCCCAGCTTCTTCTGATTCATATCATGCTGATACTGTCCGACACCTATAGATTTCGGGTCAATCTTTACCAGTTCAGCCAGTGGATCCTGAATCCGTCTGGCAATGGATGCCGCACTCCGCTGTCCGACATCAAAATTCGGGAATTCCTCGGTTGCCAGCTTACTTGCTGAATATACGGATGCTCCGGCTTCATTTACAATTACATACTGTACCGGCTCTTTGATCTCCTTTAACAGATCTACGATCACCTGCTCGGATTCCCGTGATGCGGTACCGTTTCCTACGGAAATCAGAGTGATTCCATATTTACGGATCAGCTGATGTACGATCTTTTTCGACTCTTCTATCTTATTCTGTGGTGCAGTCGGATAGATTACCTTCGTATCCAGAACCTTTCCGGTTGCATCTACAACAGCCAGCTTGCAGCCGGTACGGAATGCAGGATCCCAGCCTAATACAACCTGTCCGGCGATCGGTGGCTGCATCAGAAGCTGATTCAGATTCTGTCCGAATACCTCGATGGCACCGTCCTCTGCATGCTCTGTCATTTCATTTCGGATATCACGCTCAATGGAATCTGCGATCAGACGATGATAACTGTCCTCACAAATATCCTTTAATATCGGAGTTGTTACCGGATTATCCTTTACAATCACCTGTTTCTCAAGATAATTCAGGATCTTCTCCTCCGGTGCCTGAAGTTTAACCGTCAGGATCTTCTCCTTCTCACCACGATTCACCGCCAGGATCCGGTAGCCTGCCATTTTAGCTACCCCCTCCTGGAAATCATAATACATCTCATAAACGGATTCTGCCTCAGGATCCTTCGCGGTCGAAGTCAGGATACCTTCCTTCCAGGTAATGTTCCGGATCCATGTCCGGTACTGTGCCTGATCCGAAACGGTTTCTGCCAAAATATCTTTCGCACCCTGAATCGCATCCTCAACACTTGCAACGCCCTTTTCTTCATTCAGATATGCCTTCGCTTCTTCTTCGATCGGCTGCTTCGTCATCTGCAGCCAGATGATATTTGCCAGACCTTCCAGTCCCTTCTCTTTCGCTATGGTCGCTCTGGTTCTGCGCTTCTGCTTATACGGGCGGTACAAATCCTCCACTGCTACCAATGTCATTGCTTCCTCGATCTGCTTCTGCAGCTCCGGCGTCAGCTTCTCCTGCTCCTCGATAGACTTTAGGACTGCTTCCTTCCGTTCCTCCAGATTACGCAGATATGTAAGCCGCTCGTCCAGATTACGCAGAACCTCATCATTCAGTCCGCCATGTGCTTCCTTTCTGTATCTCGCAATGAACGGAATGGTATTTCCTTCATCGATCAATTTAATAACAGCCTCTACCTGACTGGTTCGAATTCCTAATTCTGTAGCAATCACCTTCGTGATATCCATGTTGTTCTTTCCTCCGGTTCTCATGTTCTTTCACAGGCGTTTATATTGCCTGTGGATATTTCTACTATATATGCAATGTAATCGTCTTGCCCTGTGGTTCAAATGCCCGGAACTTCACACCGGCCATCCGGAACATCCGCTTGGATGCGATTGTTGCCTCTGTATCTGCATATTTGTCTGACAAATAAATGATTTCTCTGATTCCGCTCTGAATGATTGCCTTCGCACATTCATTACATGGGAATAATGTGGAATAGCATTTGGCACCTCTTAAAGAACCTCCCCGGTAATTTAAGATTGCATTCAGCTCCGCATGGCACACAAAGAAGTATTTGTTATCCAGTGCATTTCCAACTTTCCCCCACGGCATCTCATCATCATCACAGCCACATGGCATTCCATTATAACCAACGGATAAAATCCGGTTATTCTCATCTACGATACAGGCTCCTACCTGTGTTGACGGATCCTTACTGCGCTCTGCGGAAAGCAGTGCAATTCCCATAAAATACTGATCCCAGCCAATGTAGTCTGTCCGTTTCATTCCCATATAGATTCCTCCTTTGCAGAGTATATTGCATTCAATTATACGAAATGTATTTTACCATATTTTTAATGGTTCGTATAGTGGAAACCGGATGGCTCGGAACTATGCCAACAGCCTCCTTCTATACTCATAAAACCGGGTTATTCTGCCATTTCACCTGACATAATAACCCGGTTTCTATTTCTATAATCCGAAGCTCTTTACAATATTCTTAAACTCCGGACATCCTGCGAAGCTCTTCAACACCGTCTTGCGGCTCTCGCCCTTATTCAGACGGCCGACCCAGTAGTTTAATCCGGCATTATCGGCTTCCCGTCCCATAAAGGTCCGATAGAGCACCTTCACATACTCTGTATTGCTTAAGTGCTTATCGGTAAATTCCTTAGCATAAATAAAGTTTTCCGCAACCTGTGTCGGAGTCATTGCTCCGCTCTGAATCTGACCGCACCAGTAATTTAATCCTGATTCATCCCAGCTTCTTGCCAGAGCCTTATCATAGATTCTTGTTACAAATCGGGTCAGATTAATGTTCTTGTCCCGTGCCTGTTTTAATGTGATCGTGCCACGTGTGATGCCATAAGAATTACAGATATTCGTATATTCCTGTGAGGTTGCAAATCCATGATACACATATTCTCTTGATACGCCATCTTTTAACAGACCTGCCCAATATGTAAGCCCCGCCTGATCCGGTTCTCTGTCCATAAACACCTGATAGAGCATCGTAATAAACTGTTTATCTGTTGTCTTCTTAGCCTTATATTCATCACTGAATACAAATCCATAACCGACTTCTGCACCACTCTTCTGTTTTGAAACCAGCATGTCATTCCAGTACTTTAATCCATCGGTATCCAGACTCCGCTTCAGGCACTTGGTATATAACCGCGAAACAAACTGTTCTACTTTTGTAAGTTGTTTTGAACCGACATTCACCTTTGCCGAGTAATATTTCAGACTCGCTTTGATCGTTGCGGTACCATCTTTTTTCGCTGTCACTTTTCCTGCAGATACAGCCATGGTACTCTGGTCTGAGCTGCTCCACGTAATACCGGAATTGTTCAATGTCGCATACCAGTAGTCTGTCCCGGCATTCTTTAACAGTACTTTTACCTTTGTTGTCTGTCCCTTGGAAAGCACCGTTGTCTCCGGTACCAGCTTCATACTATAAGAATATTCTTTTGGTTCGCCAAATGAGAAGCTTATCCCGTCACCGATGCTTGCATCCGAAAACGTACTGTCAGCGATCTGAATCGTCTGCGTCTTTGATGCATCTGCCGGTTTCTTACAATTGCCGCTATCGGATCCTGTTCCGAAGCACTGTACCCAATAGTAAGTACCGTTATGATAAAAACATCCGATTCCGATGTTGGAAACTTCTTTTGACAAGATGTTTTCCCGGTGTCCCTGTGAATTCATCCAGCTATCCATAGCGGCGGCTGCACTGGTCTGACCTGCTGCAATATTTTCTGCGCTCATATCCATGTTCAGCTCAAAGCAGAGCGAACTGTCCGGTCTGGTATGCGAGAAACAGACTGCGGTCTCTCCGGCTCTTGTCATGGCCGTCTCCAGTAATTCCTGATTCATATATAGCTTACCCAGACCGTTTTTCGCACGTTCCCGATTCACCAGATCCAGCACTTCATAAGCTTTTGAATAGTAATATTTACCATTGATACTGACCGTATCCAGCTGTCGATAACCATGTTTTCCGAATGGTTTCATAGCTGCGTTCAAACAATGAATCTCTGTTCCTGTTTCGAATGCCCAAGGATGTACGTATGTTGTCGTCTTTGGCAGGGTAATTGATTTCAAGCTGCGACATCCTAAGAAGGACGCTCTGTAAATATCCGGCACCTTTCCTGTAATAACCACATTCTTAAGTGATGAACAATTCAAAAACGCCTGAAACGGAATGCAATCCAATGTTCCCTGAATCGTTACCGTTTCCAGCATCCAGCATTCGCCAAATGTACCATTGCCGATTCTCTTGACTCCGGCCGGAATCGTAACATTTTCCAGACTACTACAATATGCAAATGTCCGTGCATCTAGCTCCTGAATGCCACCAAAATTAATCGTTTCCAGTTCTCTGCATTTCTCAAACATCTCATAGGCTGTCGTCTTTAAGCCTTTTCCAAATGTCACTGTCTTTACACCAGCCTCATAAAATGTAAAATTATCCACTGACGTGACCGTATCCGGAATCGTCACTGAGCGCAATCCGCTCCCCTGAAATGCACTGGCTCCCAGAGTTTTCACGGAAGATGGGAATGTCACTGCCATCAGATATTTGGCACTTATAAATGCTGCATCTCCGATTTTTGTCACGCCGGAAGGAATTGCAAAGCTGCTCGCAGTGGAACCCGCTGGATATGCATATAATGTCTTTCCCTTATCTGCGTAAATCACTCCATTTTTCGATGTATATACCGGATTTCCGTTTTCCACTGTATATGCTTTAATCCTGGCTGAGGCAAATGCCAGATATGAAATCTTGGTTACCTTTTTCCCAATCTGCATACTTGGCATATTCAACCCCTGAAAAGCGTAATCATCAATCGTCGTTACGCCCGGCATTTCTATGCTCTGCAACTCTGTACAGTTTGCAAAACAAGCGTATGGAATTGTCGTCACTTTTGCCGGAAGGGATACAGTTTTCAGCGCCGCACATTCTGCAAATAGTATTTTTCCAATTGTCTGAACACTCTGCGGAATTGTAACCGACTGCAGTTTCTCACATTTATAAAATGCATATGGCGAAATCGTTGTTACTCCATTCTGGATTACAACCTTCTTGATACTATTTATGTCATTCTCCCATGGACGATTATCATAACTATACTCAGTCATGGCACCGGTTCCTTTAATCGTTAACGTACCATTAGACAAACTCCACGTCAGTTTCTCACCACAGGTACCGCCGGCCACCTCCGGATACATATCTACTGTCGTCGCAGATATTACCGGTTGTTCCTCCTCAGTTATCACTTCTTCCGTGGTTACTGATGTCTCTTCCTCGATCGGCACTTCTTCCGTGGTTGCTGATGTCTCTTCCTCGATCGGCACTTCTTCCGCGGTTGCTGATGTCTCTTTCTCAGTCGGCACTTCTTCCGTGGTTGCTGATGTCTCTTCCTCGGTCGGCACTTCTTCCGTAGTTACTGATGTCTCTTCCTCAGTCGGCACTTCTTCCGTGGTTACTGATGCTTCTTCCTCGGTCAGCACTTCTTCCGTGGTTGCCGGTGTCTCTTCCTCAGGTTCTGTGTCTTCAGTTACTACAGTTTCTTCTCCTGTCGATCCTTCCAACTGATATCCCTGTGGTGCTTTCGGCATTTCCTCTGCCTGCATGTCTGCTGTTCCACCATTCGGAGCTATATATGCATCTGTTAACACCTCTGCTTCCGATGCACTTCTGTCATTCTGGACAGCTTCCCCTATCATTTCCGATGTATCCATAATACTGTAGTCTATATTTTCTGACTCATTGCCGGATTCCTGCAGTTCTTCTGCATAAACTGCTGTTCCATCTTTGGCAGCAGGCATCGTCGTCAGTATCATTGCTACACTTAACGTTGCTGCTATTACTTGTTTCAGATAATGTCTTTTCATAGTCTCCTCCTTTGTTTTATAGTCCAAAATATCCGAATATTTAACCATCTTAAATATCCGGATATTTCTTCCACTTCACTTACTATCTATTATTATCTTTCTATATTGTATGTCTTAAAATCCTACACGTACTGTATTCAGAACGCCACTAAACTTCTGGATTGCTTCTCTGAACTTTCCTTCTTCGATCGGAGTTGTAACAAATGCGGTCTCATTCTCAACACCCGGTGCCTTGATATATAATACGTCACCAAATGCTTCTTTTACATCCTCCATATCTACGTCATCAATATCTGCAGACTGAATCCGCACCAGGAATCTATGCTTCCACTCATCAAAGTTGCCCAGCTCTAATTTACCGGGTTCCCAAATCTGCATAATGTTTTTCCCCATATGCTTTACTTCATCTACCACATCAGATACTACTGCACTGGCTGTCGGCAGCTTTCCGGCTCCCCGTCCATAGAACATAGCATCATCTAACATATTGCCGTGAACAAAAATTGCATTAAACACACCATCTACATGATATAACGGATGTTTTTCACTCACGATCATCGGTGCAACCATTACATATGCTTTTCCATCCATACGCTGATAGGTTCCCAATAATTTAATAGAACCCTTTAATGCCTTCGCATATAAGAAATCTTTTTCTGTAATCTTTGTAATACCTTCTGTATGCACATCCTCATAATCAACCTGCTGACCACATACCAAAGAAGTTAAGATTGCGATCTTACGGCAGGCATCATATCCTTCGATATCTGCTTCCGGATTCCGCTCCGCATATCCTTTCTCCTGTGCTTCCCGCAGTACATCTGCAAATGCAGCCCCTTCGTCACGCATCTTAGTCAGGATATAATTTGTAGTACCATTTAAAATTCCTGAAACCTCAGTAATATCATCACAGGTCAGGGAACTGGTTAACGGCCGGATGATCGGTATACCACCGCCAACACTTGCTTCATACAGGAAATTCACATTATTGTCTTCTGCAATCTGAATCAGCTCAGCACCGTATTTTGCAACCATTTCTTTATTAGAGGTACATACGCTCTTTCCGTTTTCCAGTGCCTGCTTCACAAAGGTATGCGCCGGCTCTACACCACCCATTACTTCAACAACTACTTTGACGTCCTTATCATTCAGAATTGTATCATAATCATGAACCAGAATCTTCTGGATCGGATCTCCTTCGAATTCACGCAGGTCCAATACATATTTAATATTTACTTCCTGACCTGCCCGCTTATTTACAATCTCCTGATTGGTCTGTATAACTTCTACGACTCCGGAACCAACTGTACCATAGCCTAATACCGCAATGTTTATCATCTCTTGTTTCTCCTTTTTGTCTTTATTCAGGCACTGTTGTGCCGGGTTTTACTCATGCTCTCTCATCAATTGTTCAATGTCTGCCCATTCACTTTCTGACATTATATTGGCAACTGATATTTCTACAACGATCTGATCCCGGATGTTCAGAATTCCACCGATATATCCGGTCGATTCTCCACGGATCACAACCGGTATCTCCCTTCTGTTCTCCTCTTCAATCGTTTCAATCCCTATAACCTGATCCACCTCAAATGCAATCTGTATATTATCAGCCATCGCGATCAGAAGCTGGGTATCTCTGGTCTTTTCAATCTCTTCCATATGAAACCGCGACCGAAGACTGTAGACCGGAATGATTTCTCCCCGAAGATTGATCATTCCTTTTACATTCTCCGGAGCATCCGGAAGCGGAATAATCGAATATTGTTCTTCGATTGCTTTTACATATGCAATATTCATACTGTATTTCTCATTCCCTAAGCGGAATACTACATGTTTCTCTTCGCTCATACCATCACTCCTGTTCCCCTGTTTTAATCCTGTACTGCATCACGATTTGTATTAGACCACTTCAGATATGCATTAATAAACAAATCAATATCGCCATCCAGAACTGCACTTACATTTCCCGATTCTGCATTTGTCCGGTGATCCTTCACCATCGTATACGGCTGCATCACATAAGACCGAATCTGACTGCCCCATGTATTATCAAGTACTTCGCCCCGGATATCCGATATCTTCTCCAGGTTTTCCTGTTGCTTGATCATATAAAGCTTTGCTTTTAACATCTTCATGGCACGGTCTTTATTACTATGCTGTGAGCGCTCATTCTGACACTGTACCACTATCCCTGTCGGGATATGTGTAATTCTGACCGCCGAAGATGTTTTATTAATATGCTGACCGCCTGCACCGCTTGATCGGTACGTATCGATCCGCAGATCATCTTCATTGATCTCTACTTCCAAATCTTCCTCTATATCCGGCATAACATCACAGGATGCAAAAGAAGTCTGGCGCTTACCAGCTGCATTAAACGGTGATATCCGCACCAGACGGTGTACACCCTTCTCTGACTTCAGATAGCCAAATGCATTCTCTCCATTCACCTGGAATGTTACGGATTTGATTCCGGCTTCTTCTCCATCCAGATAATCCAGGACTTCTACCTGAAAACCCTTTTTCTCCGCCCATCGGGTATACATACGATATAACATACTTACCCAGTCGCAGGCCTCTGTTCCGCCGGTTCCTGCATGCAGTGTCACGACCGCATTCTCCCGGTCAAATTCGCCGGACAATAATGTCCGTATCCGTAAAGCATCAAAATCGGTTATAAATTTCTGAAGCATCTCCTGAATCTCCGGCACAAGCTCCGGCTCATTCTCCTCCTCAGCCATCTGGATCATAGTATCGATATCCTCGTATTCCTGCTCCAATGCTTCAAAATTCTCTACGGTATCCTTCAGTGCTTTCACCTTTTTCATAGTCTCCTGGGACTTCTCCACATCATCCCAGAATCCCGGTTCCTGCATCTGATAATCGTACTTTTCCAACTCATCCTTCAGATAAGGGATGTCAAAGTGAATCCCTTACTTCCGCCAGTGGTGTACGATAGTTTTTCAGTTCAAATCGAACCTGATCTAACTCGATCACTACTCTCACCTACTTTATTTTCTGATATTAATTGCTGTTTTGGAATCATTTACCACGTCCGCAGCACTGCTTATACTTCAGTCCGGAACCGCATGGACATGGATCATTTCTTCCGATCTTAGCTTCTTTTCTCCGAATTGGTCCCTTGGCTACCGTATCATCCTTATTGGTTCCGGTTGCCTTTGCTACCTGCTCACGTTCAATCTTCTGCTCAACACGTACATGTAACAGCAATCTGGTCGTATCCTGCTTAATCGCCTTTGTCATTTCCTGGAACATATCATAGCCGGCATACTTATATTCAATAACCGGATCCTTCTGTCCATATGCCTGCAGACCGATGCTCTGTCTGAGCTGTGACATATCATCAATATGATCCATCCACTTGCGGTCAATTACCTTTAATAAGATAACCCGCTCTAATTCTCGGATCTGCTCCTCCTGCTGGAACTCGCTTTCCTTCTCTTCATACAGCTTCGCTGTAATCTCCTTCAGGCGCTGCTTTAACTTCTTCACATCGCCGGTTGACTTCTCTTCCTCTGTCAGCTCTATCGGATCCATCGGAACGATCGGTATCAGAAGCTCATTCAGTGCACGGATATCCCATTCCGCCGCATCCGTTCCGCTCATGATTGTCTGATCCACGCAGGAATCCACGGTATCCATCATCATGTTAAACACAACATCACGCATGTTTTCTCCGTTTAATACACGCCGACGCTCTGCATAAATGATCTCTCGCTGCTCATTATTAACTTCATCATATTTCATCAGATTACGACGAATACCAAAGTTATTATTCTCAATCTTCTTCTGTGCCCGCTCTACAGCCTTGGTAAGCATCTTGTGATGAATCTCTTCCCCTTCCGGTACATTTAACTGATCCATCATTGTCATGATCCGCTCGGAACCAAATAACCGCATCAGATCATCCTCCATAGACAGATAGAACTTGGATTCACCAATATCACCCTGTCGACCGGCACGTCCACGAAGCTGATTATCGATACGTCTGGACTCATGACGTTCTGTACCGATGATCTTTAATCCGCCCAGTTCCAGAACACCCTCGCCAAGCTTAATATCGGTACCACGACCTGCCATGTTCGTTGCAATGGTAACAGCCTTTTTCTGTCCGGCATCTGCAACGATCTCTGCCTCCATTTCATGGAACTTCGCATTCAATACCTTATGCGGAATGCCCTGCTTTACCAGCATACGGCTCAGTTCTTCCGATCCTTCAATGCTGACGGTACCAACCAGTACCGGCTGTCCCTTCTCATAAGACTCCTTCACAGACTCTACGACTGCATTCAGCTTCTCACGCTTGGTCCGGAACATTGCATCATCATGATCCACTCTTCGAATCGGTAAATTCGTCGGAATCACAATAACATCCATACCGTAAATCTCACGGAACTCTGTTTCCTCTGTCTGTGCTGTACCGGTCATACCGGCCTTCTTTGCATATTTATTAAAGAAGTTCTGGAACGTGATCGTAGCAAGTGTCTTACTCTCACGCTTAACCTTAACATTCTCCTTTGCCTCAATCGCCTGATGAAGACCATCCGAATACCGACGGCCCGGCATAATACGTCCGGTAAATTCATCAACGATCAGAACCTCGTCATCCTTTACAACATAATCCTTATCGCGGAACATCAGATAATGTGCCTTTAATGCCAGAATCATATTATGCTGTATATCCAGATTCTCTGCATCTGCCAGGTTATCAATGTGGAAGAACTTCTCGACTTCCTTTACACCCTGTGCAGTCAGCATAACGATCTTATCTTTCTCATTGACCAGGAAATCTCCATCCTCTTCAATATCGGTTCCCATCAGGGCATCCATCTTGGTGATCTCACCGTCGGAACTACCCTTCTGCATCCGGCGTGCCAGATAATCACACATCCGGTATAAATCCGTAGACTTTCCACTCTGTCCGGAAATGATCAACGGAGTTCTTGCCTCATCGATCAATACGGAGTCCACCTCATCGACGATTGCATAATGCAGCTCTCTCTGAACCAGCTGTTCCTTATAGATAACCATATTATCACGAAGATAATCAAATCCTAATTCATTATTTGTGATATATGTAATATCACAGTTATATGCTTCCCGCCGTTCATCATTGGTTGAACTGTTCAGGATCACTCCGACCTTAAGCCCCAGGAACTCATGTACCTGACCCATCCACTCAGCATCACGCTTTGCCAGATAGTCGTTTACCGTTACAATATGAACACCCTTGCCTTCCAGTGCATTCAGATATGCCGGAAGTGTAGATACCAATGTCTTACCTTCACCGGTTCTCATCTCTGCAATACGTCCCTGATGCAGAACGATACCACCGATCAGCTGTACCCGGTAATGCTTCATCTTCAGGACACGATATGCTGCTTCTCTCACAGTAGCAAATGCTTCTACTAACAGATCATCCAGCGTTTCCCCCTTCGCCAGTCTCGCCTTAAACTCATCTGTCTTGCCTCTCAGTTCTTCATCACTTAAGGCTGCCATCGTAGAATCCAGTGCTTCAATCTTGTCTACCAAAGGATAAATTCTCTTTAATTCCTTCTCACTATGTGTCCCAAACACTTTTTCTATAATACTCATTCCTACAACTCCTATACTTAGTTTTTCGGTCTCTCTCCTGATCCATCACAAAACCAAATGAATGGTTCTTTACAATCTGTTACATTGTAACACTATTGATTCTTTCGTGCAAGAAAAAAAGCAGTTCCCGTTTCAGACGGGAACTGCCTTTCTGACTCACATGATCGACTTAATACTCCGGTTCGATCAAACCATATGTATTTCCTTTTCTCTTATAGACCACATTTACTTCATCTGTCTCAGCATTTCTGAATACAAAGAAGTTATGTCCTAATAATTCCATCTGAATACAAGCCTCTTCAGCATCCATTGGTTTTACAGCAAACTTCTTACTCCGGATAATACGGATTTCTTCATCATCAACATCCTCATCCTCCAGAAACTCTTTCTGGAAAAATGCTGCATTCTGCTGCTGATCTACTAACTTCTTCTTATAACGATTAACCTGTCTCTCGATAACCTCCTCTACCAGATCGATTGACACATACATATCATCACTTACCTGCTCTGCACGAATCACGCTGCCCTTAACAGGAATCGTAACCTCGATTTTCTGTCTATCCTTCTCTACAGAAAATGTAACCTGTACCTCTGTTTCATCCGTAAAGTACTTCTCAAGTTTATTTAACTTATCCTGTACGGCTGTCCGAAGCCCCTCTGTAACCTCAATGTTTTTTCCGCTGATTCTGTAGTTCATAATGCCCACTCCTTTACCTGTCATAATTGAGAGCTTTCACTCTCGACGGCATATGGAAGACCTTCTCCGCCAGCCATATGCACCTATAAGAAGCCCTGTGAGCTGCTTATGGATTTATTATACCATACCAGCGGATATTTTC
>CABQJA010000008.1 GCA_902464345.1 uncultured Clostridium sp. | reverse complement strand
ATGTCATACTGATCAATATTATTTCAATTGATTTCCATCGTTCTCTGATCTCAAAATATGCATAAAAAAAATCCCATAAAAGATAAATTTCTACTATACATACAATTAACATAATCCCTTTATCGATGAAATTCATAGTACTCCCCCTAATACTTTTGTCCCATATATTTTGTAAACTGCTCCTTAAATTCCCTATACCGCGATTTGGAAATCTTTAAACACTCGTCATTACTGAGAATTACATTCTCCCCCTGTATTTTTTTTATATAATTTACATTTATAATATAGCTATTGTGTGCATAAACAAATCCATACTCCTTCAACCTTTCATGAACTTCCGGTAATTTCTGTGGTATCAGCACTCTCTCATCCACATCCAGTATTGCTTTCACAGGGTTAATATGTATTTGACATCCTCTTTTGACAATATCAATATATAAAACATCCCTCGCTCTTATATATAGCCTTCCATTCCGATATTTTCCCTCTATGATAGGCTCTCTTTGTGTTTCCTTTACCTTTTTTAATACTTCTTTCATCTCTATCTGCATCCGCTCTTCCGTATATGCTTTAAGAAGATATCTATATGGCTGTGCATAAAAGGCTTCTACTGATGGCAAAACTACACCAGAACAAAATATCAACACTGCATTATTATTTATTTTCCGAAAATTTTCAGCGGTTCTATATCCATCCATACCGGATAATTGCATATCCAGAATCAGTAAATCTATCTGTAACAAATGCTCCTTTTCTGTATCTAATAATTGTTCTCCCGAGCTGTAAAATTCAAATTGTAAGTCACTGTCTGCCCCCTCTGCATTTACAATTACTTTCTTCATATATTCCCGAAAATACTCATCATCATCACAAATCGCAATCCTATACATACCCCAACTCCCTTTCCGTTTCTCTCTATATTTATTAAAGCATTGTATTCTATCTTTGTCAAGGATTATATCTGTATATTCATAAAGTCTTAATTTTTCTATGAATCCATGCCTCTCCTGCCTTGAGGATTCAGGCTGATTATGATAAGATGTCTCAGTAGATTATGTATACAGGAGGTCTTCGCAATGGAAGTTATGCATCACATTCAGTGTTCCGCTCAGGATATTGGTCACTATGTATTTCTGCCGGGTGATCCGGGACGCGTTGAGGTCATCGCCTCATATCTTCAGGATGCGCATTTTGTCGTATCCAATCGGGAATATACTACTTACACAGGAACTTTGCTGGGTGTTCCGGTCTCTGTGGTTTCTACCGGAATCGGCTGTCCTTCCGCTGCGATAGCTATGGAGGAACTGACCAAGCTTGGCGCACACACCTTCATACGGATCGGAACCTGTGGCTGTATGAGTCCGATTCCAACTCCGGGTGACAGTATTATTGCCACCGCTGCCATCCGCCGGGATGGCACCTCGCTCCAATATTTACCGATTGAATTTCCGGCAGTTGCCAATCAGCAGGTAATTCAGGCACTGATGCTTGCCGCACGCGAGATTGGGATTGTTGCACACACCGGAATCGTAGAATCCAAGGATTCCTATTACGGTCAGCATGAGCCGGAGAATTCACCGATGGCAGACGAGCTTCTTGCTAAATGGAAGATGTTCCGACAGGGTGGTGCGATCGGCTCCGAGATGGAGTCTTCGATTCTTTTCATTCTGGGTGGTCTGCGTCGTGCCAGAGTCGGCAGTATTCTTCATGTTTACCGGAACCGGATTCAGGAGGACGAGCAGGGAATGCCTATGCTGACCGCACCGGATACCCGTAATACGATCCGGACCGCAATCCGTGCGATGGAGCTTCTGATTGCGCAGGATCAGGAGGTACGCCCATGACCCATGAACAGTTGCTTTCTTATATTCCGGAGGATCAGCTGGATACTCCGTTCGTCCGTGTTCTGGCAAATATGCCGGAGGACATTATCAGCTCCATGGTTGTTACCACGGCAGAACCGGAGACCGTTCTGGCTTATGCCGGAGATGAATTCCGGAATCTCTATCTGCTGTTAAACGGCACCTTGAAGCTATCCTATGAGCTGAACATGGAGTTCATTTATACCTTCGCCTTTGTAGATGCTGTAAATATTCTGGGTGAGACCGAGAGCTTTACTCATTATCCGGAGTTTAAAGCTACCATTACCTGTGCAACCAGATGTCAGTATATCGTACTTTCCCGTGGCGTCTTTTTACGCTGGATGAAGACCGATAATGATGCCATCTACTATATGGCTACACACGTTGCTCAGAAATATACCACACAGGTTCGTCAGGATCGTGCTCTGTTAAGTGCCTCCGGTGAGGATCGCTTCCTGTATCTTCTGGTAAAATATTATGATTCCCTCTGTCGAAACGGAGTCTGCCAGATCGATACACCGAAGGAACAGCTGGCGGATGAGATCTGTGTCAGCAAGAAAACGATCAGCCGCAGCATTTCCAAGCTGAAGAATCAGAATCTGATTACGGTTTCCGGCCATTCTCTGATCGTAAATAAGGAGCAATATGAGAAGATTTTAGAACTATATGAAGATCTATTTTAAGAAGACCTGTTTTAAACTAAAAAACAGAATTTCCGGATTCGGAAATTCTGGCTTACACTTCAAAACGCCGACTCAGAAATCTGAGCCGGCGTTCTTCTATCTCTGTATATAGGGGGATATATACGGGATATCTGATTATCTTATTCTGCTGTGGAACCGGATGTAATATCATCCATAATGGAAGTATCATATATGGTATTCAGATCTGTATCCTTGGTAATAATGCCATACTGTAATGCGATATCGATGGAGTTCTGAACCTTATCTGCCGGGATGGTGCAGATCTGTGAAGCATCCATGCCTTCCGGCAGTACCAGCTTGGCAACTTCCTCTGCGGATTTTACCTGATGGTCATAGTCTGCACTTGATTTATCCATGTAAGAATATACGATATCTGCTGCTTCTTTCGTATTCTCACATGCATACTCCCAACCCTTAATGGTTGCTCTCATAAACTTCTCTGCAGTCTCGCGGTTATCCTTTAACCAGTCTGAATTTACGAAGATACAGTCAGCCAGCATACCGCAGCCTTCTTGTTCCATGTTAATAATATACAGGTCATCATCTGTATAACCTGCCTCATATGCAAGCAGTAACTCATTATAAGTCATTGCGGAATAACCTGCGAATGTTCCGTCCAGGAAACCATCAATCGTTGTACCCTGGCTGGCAAGTGTTGCATCCATATCCGGATCCATGCCGTTCTTTGTCAATAAGGCTCTGACAGGTGCATCATTACCACCGGTCCATACACCTAATGTCTTGCCCTTTAAGTCTGCAATGCTGGATACCTGATCCTTATGACATACAAATACGAATGGTGAATCCTGCATAACCTGTCCGATGGTCGTCAGCGGATATCCCTGCTCCTGATAAGAGAGTACATTGTAAAGATTCGTTGTACCGATCTGTGCTGTACCGGATTCAACAACCGATGGAACATTGATATCGGAACCACCCGGAAGAATCGTAACATCCAGGCCTTCCTCTTCATAATATCCCTTATCCAATGCTACATAATATCCCATGAACTGTGCCTGTGGGATCCACTTTGACTGGAAAGTAACCGGAATCAGTCCATCCTTGGATGCACTGCCATCCTCCGAAGATGCTTCACTGGCATCCCCTGCTTCACTGCTGCTCTCTGCCGGTGCTGCAGAAGTTCCATCCTCTTCTCTGGTAACACCGCAACCGGACATTCCCATAATCAGAGTTACACCTAAAAGAAATGCTGCTGCCTTTTTCATTGTATTTCTTCCTAATTTTCTTTTCATAAGTATTTCCTCCTTTTCGCTCATCCTTTATCTGGATTTATCTCTGTGAAGCGTGCCATTTCGTGACACGACGTTCAACCACACTGACTATCATATACATGATAATACCTACGATTGCGGAACAGGCGATATAAGCCCATCCATCTGCATTCTTACCTTCCTGAAGAACCGAGTTAACACGGAATCCAAGTCCTGCATAGGAGGAGAAGAACTCTGCGATGATCGCTGACAACATACTGGTGGTCGTCGTTACCTTCAGTGCTGTAAAAATACTCGGTACACAGTTCGGTAACCGTAAGGAGAAGAAGATTTCCTTCTTCGTTGCGTTATAGCTCTTCATCAGATCCAGGGAAAACGGTGGTAACACCGTCAGACCACGGTAAGTATTGATTGCCATGGCTGCCATGGTGAAGAAGATAACAACTGCGATCTTGGAACCCATGCCCCGGCCAAACCAGTTATTCATGATCGGTGCCATGGCCGTTGTCGGGATTGCATTGATGGCTGACATTAATGCCAGTCCGCCATATCCCCACTGTGGAAACCAGGATGCCAACACGGCAACTCCGAATCCCAGAACAGAACCAATGATCAGACCAACCAGTGCCTCGGTTGCGGTGATCACCGTATGTTTCCAAAGAACTGCATACTGTGTTGCAAATACATCTACAATCTGTGTCGGTAATGGGAAATCATAGGCTCTTAAATGTAACAGCCAGTGCAATCCGCCAAACTGCCAGAACAGAACAAATAAAATACCGAATACAATAGGAGCTGCAATACGAAACCCTTTTTTATCAATCCAACTGCTTTTATTCATATCATGCCTCTCCTTTCTTTAACATTGCCTTCTCCCATGGGATCACGATCCGTTCCACCAGAGAAACGACAACGGAACTTAACATACCCAGAATGGCGGCTGCCAGAATGCAGGACCAGAATAACAGAGAGCCTGCACCATTATAGTACAGTGCGTATAAGATCTTTACTCCGATACCTGCGGTCGAACCCATCATCTCGATCAGGATCGCTGCGGTAATGGTTCGCGGTGCTGCGATCTTCATACCTGTAAACAGTTGCGGCAATGCCGACGGTATCATCAGCTTTAAGTATGTGATCGGTTTCTTCGTTGCGTACGAGTATAAAAGCTCTCTTCGCTGGACATCCACACTGTGAAAGCCATCCAACAGATTTACGGCTACCGGGAAGAATGAGATCAACGCTGAGATTGCAACCTTCGCCTCGTCACCGCCACCGACCAGCTTATATACGATTGGTGCCAGTCCCAGTACCGGAATCATCTGAAAGGTGATCAGATATGGGAATGCGATTTTTTCGATTGCCTTTGACCAGCTCATCAGGAATGCGATCACACAGCCGATTGCCGTTCCGATCAGGAATCCACGTCCGGCATTAATAAATGTCACCCATGAGGAAGCTGCCAGATCCATAAAGTTCTGAAAGAATGTGATCACAACTCCATGAAAATACGGAAGCTTGGTATCCGGTGTATCAATCGGAAGAATATGCCGGATCGCAAATGCCGCAAATTCCCATACGAGGAATACCCCAATGACCCAGACCGCTATTACGATTTTACGGTTTACCGGTTTTTTCTCCATGGTAATCCCTCCTATTCTATCCCTTCGAAGCTGTTTCGAATCTTAACTACATAATCATTAAATTCCGGAAGATCCCGCATCTCCTTCGTTCTTGGTCTCGGAAGATTGATATCCACGATAGCGGATACTCTTCCCGGATGTGGAGAAAGTACCACAACCCGGTCTGACAGGAATACGGACTCTGCAATGTTATGTGTTACGAATACAACTGTCTTGTTCGTCTTTCTCCAGATCTTTAACAGATCCTCGTTTAATTTCTCTCTGGTAAACTCATCCAGTGCGGAGAACGGCTCATCCATCAGCAGGATCTTCGGATTCATGGCCAATGCTCTGGCGATTCCGACTCTCTGCTGCATACCACCGGATAACTGGAATGGATAATGATCCATATACTCACTCAATCCAACCAGATCCAACATCTTCTCTGCCTTTTCAAACCGCTTCGGCCTCGGCACATGCATGATCTCCAGTGGAAGCATGACATTCCGCTGTACTGTTCTCCAGTCGTACAGAACCGGATTCTGGAACACCATACCGTACTGTCGGTTCTTCCGCATCTCCTCCGGGGTGGAATCGCCGATCATAACGGTTCCCTCTGTCGGCTTCTGCAGATCTGCAATACACCGGAGCAGGGTCGTTTTACCACAACCGGAAGGTCCCAGAAGAGATATGAATTCTCCTTTTTTAATATTGACACTGACATGACTTAATGCCTGTGTCGTTTCACCTTTATTTCCTTTAAAGATTACGCTGACGTCATTCACATCAATGTCTGCACTTGCGTTATCTTCTGTCCAATCCATATTAAGTTCCATACGAATCCTCCTTTGCTAAGCTATGAAAGAGTTTCCTCACTATTCAGGTAAAAGAAAAAGGCGGGCAGATTTCCTGCGAAATCTACACGCCTTTGTATAGTCAGGTATTATATCACTACTCTACATCATTGACAAGTGCCATTAACTGTGACATATCTGTCTGATTCTCCAGATCCTTGACAAATGCAATAATCTTTTCTGTCCGATCCTTATCTGCATAAATGCGGTTTGCAAGTCCCCGGAACTTATTCTCAACATCCTCATATGTAACCGGATTTCTCCAGTCACCCTTTGGATCATCAATGACAGATTCATAAACGGTTCCATCCTTCATGGTAATCTTAACTGCACTGGAGTAATGCTCCGGATACCGTTTCTCGAATTCCGGATCCTCCACAACCGTTGTATTTGCAATCAGACGCTGGATCAACGGATCATCAATGTACTTCACATCGAACTCATCGACCGTAACCTGTCCGTTTCTGAATGCGATTGCTGCCTGGAACGGCATTGAAAATTGCAGGTCAACAATATTCTTCGGATGCCATTTCCGTTCTTCGGCCAGCAAACGCATCGTGTATTTTGAGGAGCGAATATTTATCTTTTCTATCTGTTCCGGATCCGGATGGTACTTCGCTACAATATCAAGACAGGCATCCAGGTGTCCTCCGGAATACCGGCAGCAAGGATATACCTTTATGCTGGAAGAAGCGAAGATCCAGTCCTTACCTAACCCATCGGTCAGGTATTTGCCATCGTAATGATCCAGATAGGAGTAAGCATGTAACAATCCATCCTTTCCTTCAAATATATCGGATGGTCCATTAAAGCCTTTCTCTGCCATTCTGGCTGCGATAATGGAATTCATTGCCGGATGGCCTGCCTGCAGACGCTTGGTAAAGCATCCTTCAGAGTTCCATGCCATCAGACCGGCTACCATACTTCCTGCAATTCCCTGTGCGTACAGGGTCTGTTGTTCATCTAATTTCATCAGCTTGGCTGCTGAGACTGCAGCACCCATCGTACCGCAGGTGCTGGTTGGATGGAAGCCTTGATAATACATATCACCCAGATATGCGGTTCCCATTCGGCAGACCACTTCGTTACCGATTGCGGCAGCCTCCAGAAATTCCTTACCGGTACTCTTCTTTGCCTCTGCTAATGCGAAGCTGACCGGATATGTTGCCGGGGACGGATGTGCATTGGATTCATTATGATCATCTACGAAATCATATCCATAGCACTGAATCGCATTGGCAAATGCTGCATTCGGTAATGCTACCTTTTTGCTGCTGCCTACAATGGTGCCCTCCTCCGGGCCACCCATTTCCTCTGCAATCTCTCTGGCGATCTGGCTGGTAATAATATTTCTGGTTCCTACCATGGATGCCAGAACATCCAGTGTCAGCATCTTAGCATGCTCGACTGCGTAATCCGGCAGATCCTCATATTTTAATTCTACGGCTGTTTTAGCAATTTGCTTTGCGATTGTTTCCATAAATATCAACCCCTTTTGTATTTGATAGTCTGCATTATAGAAGATGCTCTCTGTGGAGAAAAGGACAAATGACCCTTTCTAAACAAAAAGTTTAATAATCTGGTTACATACCTGCTCGAAGCTCTTAATATCGGTATATTCCTCCGGGCAATGGCTCTTACCGCCGATGCTTGGCATAAATACCATACAGGTGTCCACAATTTCCGAATATGCCTTGGCATCATGTCCGGCCCAGCTGTAAAGCTCCATGGAGTTCTCCATATGAAGATCCCTCAGCTCCTGTACCAGCGGCTCTGCAAACAGTTTTACCGGTGTATAGATCTCCTGTGTGATTTCCACACCCACACCGTATTTCTCCTTCATGGAATATGCATACTGCTTCATGGTTTCCTTAATCTCATCAGCCAGTGCATCCTCTTCGGAACGGAAGTCCAAAACGATGGATGTCTTACCCGAGATGACATTATGGATGTTCGGTGAATTCTGGATCCGGCCAACAGTCGTAACTGCCTTACCACTGTTTGCCTGCCCGACCTCCCATGCCTTCATGATAAAGTCTGCGGCTGCCACCATGGCATCCTTCCGCACGCTCATAACGGTTGGACCTGCATGATCGGACTCTCCGAAGAAATCAATGAACAACCGTCCGATTCCTACAACACCCTTTACGATACCGATATCCTTACCGGCTGCCTCCAGAACGCCACCCTGTTCTACATGAACCTCATAGAATCTGGAGTAGTATCCCTTCGCCCAGCCGTTATCACAGCCGAATTCCACATCCTTGAACAGTCCGCATTCTTCCTGCAGATCTGTGATGTTCTTGCCATCGATATTCCGGAATGACAGGTACTCCTCCACGGTCATATTACCGGTCATATACCGGCCGCCAAAATATCCGCGCTGGCAGATGGCACCTTCCTCATCGGCAGTTGCCAGTACCTCGATCGGCACCTTCGGTGTAACACCGGCATCATACATCATGTTGACCAGCTCCAGACCGACTACGATTCCGGCAACACCATCATAGGCACCCGCATTGACAACACTGTCGATATGCGAACCGATGCCGATTGGCTTCTCTGTGCTGTGTCCCGGATTAAAATTACCGATTACATTACCGAACGAATCCATCCGTACTGTCATACCCATGGCTTCCATTTCGCCCTTCAGATAATGGATGGCATCTACCCATGCCTGCGAAAAGGTCAGTCTGGTGATCCGTCCCTCCTCTGAAGTAAAACTCGCAATTGTATCAATTCTTCTTTTCATTCTTTCTGCATTTGCTTTCATAGTGTGTACCTCCTGTAATTGTTATTCTCGGTTGCTTTTATCTCATATTCATAGATCAGTAATTCATAATATGTACCCGGCCTTTTTCAAGAGTTACCTCTGTGCCGTCATATACCGTTTCTCCGCCCAGGATCGTCCTGCAGATGTCATAGGTCAGTGGGATATTATCATAGATCACGGCTGCCTCTTTACATTTGCATCGCATATCCTCTTTATGATGGATCTTCGGCTGCTCCCGTTTCCGGACAAGCACCAGATCCGCATCATAGCCTTTGGCAATCTGTCCTTTTCCGAGCAGACGGAAAATCTCTGCCGCATTCCGTGAGAAATTTCTTGCGATATCAGCCGGTGTCAGCTTTCCCTGATCGACCAGATTTAAAAGCAGTGGCAATGACAGCTCCAGTCCGTATAATCCATCTACGGAATTCCAGATGTCATCTCCGTGCTTTAACTTCTCCTCCATCGTATACGGTGCATGATCGCTTCCGGTCACATCAAATGCCCCCTGGTGATAAAGCTCTACCATCCGATCCACCTCTGCTCTGGTCCGGAATGGCGGCTTCATGCGGGCAAATGCTCCGTATGGGATCATTTCCTCTTTATCAAAATACAGATACTGCAGACAGGTCTCCGCATAGATCGGATAGCCCTCTGCCTTTGCCTGCAGGATCAGCTCCATGCTCTGTGGACAGCTGACATGTGCAATGATCGTCCGGCAGCCTGTCACCTTCGCTGCACGGATCGTCAGATCTACGGACGCTGCCTCTGCCTCCGGCGGTCTGGAATCAATAAATCCTCTCAAACTGTTCGGATACTTCTCCTTCATGATCGGAACCAGCTCATTGATCATTGCCTGACTCTCACAGTGTACGGTCAATGTCAGACCGGTCTTGGCGATTTCCTGCATCACATGAACCATGTCCTCATAGGTCTCCGCACACATTCCGTAGAACTCTTTCTCCCGTCCGGCAACCGGTGCCATCTGAAAGGTCTTATAGCCGATAGCTCCTACTCTGGCAAGCTCTCCGATTTCCTCCAGATTATCATGTCCGGCAGCCGCATACATACCGAAGTTCACGGCACCGTTTCGCTTCACTTCTTCGATCCGGCGCATGAAGTTCTCCACGGTAGCCGGCGGCTTCGTGCAGACTGGCATTTCCAGGATCGTTGTGATACCGCTTCCGGCTGCCGCCTGAGAGCCGGTATAGAAATCCTCCCGGTAATCTAACTCACCACCCCGGATATGTACATGTGTATCGATCATTCCCGGAAAGATCAGACAGTCCTTCGCATCGATCTCCTGCTCACAGGATGGCAGCTCCTGTCCCGGTTCATAAATTCCTACAATCCGCCCGTTCCGGATCTCCAGATCTGCGTTTCGCTCTCCATCCGGAAATACACAGATACCATTTCGAATATTACAATCATTTCTCATGCAACTCACCCTGCTTTCCGTTTTCTAAACCTCTGTTACCTCTCTGTTACTTCCCTGTTCCGTATCTATGACCGATACCTTCATAATTGATCATGCTCGTCTTACCATGGTGATCGCACCGGCCGGGCAGATCTGACTGCACAGTCCGCAGCCGTCACAGGTCTCATGATCGTTGACACATTTCCCGTTCTGAATGCTCATGGCTCCGAATCCATCATCGGCGCAGCTGTGAACACATTTGCCGCAGGCTACACATTTCTCCGGATCGACCTGCGCATACAGACGGTAATCCCGGTTCAGCTGGATCTGCTGGGTAATATACTGTAACGTTTTGCCCCGGAAGTCCTCGATCGTCTCAAAGCCTTTGCTTTCCATATAATTAAGCAGTCCCTGATTTAACGAATCGATAATCCGGTATCCGTTCTCCATAACTGCGGAGCATACCTGAACGGTCTGTGCTCCGGCAGCAATAAACTCTGCCGCATCCTTCCATGTATAGCAGCCTCCGGTTGCTGAGATTGGAAGTCCGGTCGCCTGTGCCAGCTGTGCTACGCACCGGAGTGCGATCGGCTTGATCAGCTTTCCGCTGGCACCCTGGAATGCGCTCATGCCATCAACCGCATTGATTGGCCGGAAGGTATCCAGATCAATACCCGGCAGGGAACTCATCGTATTGATTGCCGAAATTGCTGCAGCTCCGGCCTCCTTTGCCGCACGTCCACGAGTCGGCAGGTCTACGGTCAATGCCGTCAGCTTCGGAACTACCGGCTTCTTCGTCTGCGATACGACCCAGCCGGTCACCATCTTGATCTTCTCCGGGTCGGCACCGAGCACGGCACCACAGCCGCTTTCTGCCTGTCCGTGGGAGCAGGAGAGATTCAGCTCGAATCCATCACAGCCTGCCTGATCAAAGATCCGGGTCAGCTCCTTCCACTCTTCTTCTACCAGCACATCGGTATGCATCAGACTGACGAAGACCGCCCGCTCCGGGAATCTCTGTTTTAGCCATTCGATTCCTTTTGCCCAGCTTTCCACAGATTTCGGGGAACCGATTTCAAAGTTCGTGAAGCCTAAGATTTTATTTCCATCCTTCACTGCGTTAATTCTTGGATTTACGTTTTTTTTCGTGAAACGCGGCGTATACTGAATCGTCTTCATCATGGCACCGCCCCATCCCTGTTCAAATGCCCGTGCTACGATTTCCGGCGTAGCAGATGGCGGTGCGGATGCCAGCATATACGGATTTTCCATTGATACACCTACAAAATTAGTTTTTAAAGAAGCTGCCATAACCATACCTCCGTTTTCTTTTCTCGTTTACTTGATTTTTTCACATTATGCAAAACTCCGGGAGGGATTGAAAGGACACTTGTCCTTTCGTAGAGATTTTTTCTCCGATATGATAAACCTACTTATTTAGGAAGGGACGGATGCATATGAAAATAGTTGTACTGGAAGCTGCCAGGATCGGCAGGGATGTTTCTTTTAACAGTTTAAAAGATCTGGGAGAGCTGATCGTATATGATGAGACCGCAGATGCGGCAGAAGCGAGAGAACGGGTACGGGATGCCGATGTCGTGATCGTCGATCAGTTTCCTTTAAATAGAAAAACGCTCTGCACTGCAGAGCATTTAAAGCTGATCACCATGACCAGCACCGGAACGGATTTCGTAGATCTCGCCTATACAGACTCGCGTGGGATCGTTGTCTCCAATATCCGCAACTACTCCACCCACTCCGTTGCGCAGCATACAATTTCCATGCTGCTTTATTTATATGAGAAGCTGAATATCTATCACGATTATACTGCCGGCGGAGCTTATGTGAATGATGTGGATAACTCTTCTTTTTCCAACGTCTTCTGTGAATTATACGGAAAAGAATACGGTATCGTGGGAATGGGGAATATCGGGAAGGAAGTGGCACGGATCGCAACCGCTTTCGGCTGCCATGTCCGCTACTACTCTCCTTCCGGTCATACCTATCCCGTGGAATATGAGGCAATCTCTTTCGAACAGCTGCTGGCGGAATCCGATATTATCTCCGTCCACACCCCACTCACACCGGCCACAGAGGAGCTATTTAACTATCCGGCATTCCTCCGGATGAAATCCTCCTGTGTTTTCTTAAACGCGGCACGCGGTGGTCTGGTGAATGAGCTTGGTCTCGCCCGCGCATTGAAGGAGGAGGAAATCGCCGCTGCCGGTCTGGATGTCCTTATAAAAGAACCAATGGCAGAGGACTGCGCATTACTGCCGCTGCTTCCTCTGCCAAATCTTCTGATCACACCGCATATGGGCTGGGCCGCCAGGGAATCCCGCGAACGGGCCATCTCCGAGATTTATAAAAACATCGAAGCCTTCCTGCAAGGTACACCACGCAATGTGATCTCATAATCTTAACTTTTCCGAATGTTTTCTGATGGCGAAGCCGTATTACTTTGCCTTAACGGATGCTGTTTCGAACTCCTTCTGAATCTCTTCATCCGGTGCCTTGGTTAACAGACTGACTACAATAATGAAGATCAGAGATACCAGGAATGCCGGGAGGAGTTCGTACAGATTCCAGACTCCACCTAACGGACGTACCAGATATTTCCATAAGAATACGGTCGCACCACCACTGACCATACCGGCTAATGCACCCCATTTATTACTGCGCTTCCAGAATAATGCACACAGGGTTACGGCACCGAAGGCACCACCAAAGCCTGCCCATGCAAAGGATACGATCTGGAATACACTGGAGTTCGGATCTCTTGCCAGGAAGATTGCAATCACACTGATCGCAACGATCGTAATACGTGCTACCAGAAGACTGGTCTTTTCTGATAACTTTACCCTGAAGAAATCCTGTACAATATTCTGTGATACACTGGATGCTGCAGCAAGCATCTGACTGTCTGCCGTTGACATCGTTGCCGCAAGAATACCTGCCAGAATCAGACCTGCCACGATTGCAGGGAAGATACCATGCTCACTTAACAGACCCGCGATCTTAACAATAATCGTCTCACTGCTGCTGCCCTCTAAGAAGCCAAGTGCGCCTGCCTTGGTCATTCCAAGTCCAACTACACCGATAAAGATTGCGATTGCCATTGCAATGAATACCCAGATTGTTGCAATTCGTCTGGATAATACCAGCTTCTTCTCATCCTCGATTGCCATGAATCGAAGCAGGATATGCGGCATTCCAAAGTAACCGAGTCCCCATGCCAGTGTCGAAATGATCGTCAGGGTACTATATGGTTTCGCTGCACCGGTTCCCACATCATAGCTGGCTGTCATGGACAGATAACCTGCAAGCTCCTTAGCATTATCCATAACTGCATCAACACCACCTGCCTTGGAGATTCCGAAGAATACAACTACCACCAATGCAATCGTCATAACGATACTCTGGATCAGGTCTGTGGTGGATACTGCCTTAAATCCACCCATAATGGTATAACCTACAATAACCAGTGCAGATATGATCATGGCTGTTGTATAATTCACACCAAATAAACTGTTAAACAACTTACCGCAGGCTGCAAATCCGGATGCAGTATACGGAATAAAGAATACTATGATTACAAGAGCTGCTATTCCATTTAATACATTGCTCTTATCATGGTAACGCTTCGAGTAAAACTCCGGAACCGTAATCGCATTGATGTTTGCGGAATATCTGCGAAGCTTTCGTGCTACGATCAGCCAGTTTAACCAGGTACCGATTCCCAGTCCGATTGCTGTCCATGTTGGCTCTGCAATACCGCTTAAATATGCCAGTCCCGGCATACCCATCAGCAGCCAGCTTGACATATCACTGGCCTCCGCACTCATAGCAGTTACCAGAGGTCCCATCTTCCGGCCACCCAGGTAAAAGTCCGTACTGTTACTGTTTTTCTTACTGAAGATAAATCCGATTGCGAGCATCGCCAGCAGATATACTACGATCGTCGCAATGATGCAAAAGTTTATTGTTGATATCATGTCTTCTCTTTCCTCTCGTTTTAATTGTATCCCTTTATATAAATCAGCCTGTCGACTAAATTGTATTTCAGATTGAATAGAAATCGCTCTTAGCCGCCTGCCATTCAACCAGATCTGCCAGTGTTACATTATCCACTACCTGATGAACCGCATCATCGATACGCTTGTAAAGCTCCAGTGTCGCGCACTGATCCTGCCGCGGACAGTCATTCACATCCAGCTCCAGACAGCTGACCGGTGCCAGACTGCCCTCTGTCAGCCGCAGGATCATCCCTGCGGTATATTCCTCCGGCTTCTTACTCAGGGTATAACCGCCCTTCGGTCCACGGATACTCCTTACAAATCCGGCCTTATTCAGTATCGCTATGATCTGTTCCAGATACTTCTCGGAAACCTCCTGCCGCCTGGCTATGTCCTTAATCCTGACCGGTTCTCCACTGTCATGCATGGCAATGTCCATCATCAGGCGCAACGCATAACGTCCTCTTGTAGAAATCTTCATATATCATAAACTCCTTTACTATTCTTATATTCTTCCTATTTCCTAGTTGGAAACTAGACATATATGATTCTACACGTTAATAACCGGAACGTCAATAGCGATATCTCACGCACTTACCGCCTTTTGGGGAGGATTCCACCACCAAGCCGTCAATGCTCTGTACAAATGTACCCAGCTGTGAATATCCGTATCGCTTTACATCAAACTCCGGAAACTTCAAATGAATATACTGTCCCAATCTGCCCAGATCGATCGGAGATTTCTTTGCCGTTTCAATAATATAGGTCTCTACGGAGCGCTCGTTCTGATTCTGTCCGTTCAAAGAAACATATACCGTACTGCGTTCCTGTGTCACAACAAAATCCTTCAGCTCCTTGACCAGCTTAGTCATAGAGCTGTAACCATAATTTCTCTCATCAAAATCCTTATACAGTCTTTGGATGCTGCTCTTTAACCCACCGAGACCGGTATGATTGCCCTGATTCTCGTTCTCCCGCACGATCTCGATCATGCTCTTTTTAATTGTTGCCAGTGGTACAATATTCTTCTCGATATCTGCTTCCTTATGCACTCCTTCTGCTGTCCGGTGCCCGGTCGCTTCGATCTCATCGGAATCTCCATAGATGATTTCCAGATTCTTATAGATTGTACAGGCAGCCTTTAAGGTCTTGGAAGCATCGCTTTTTCCCATGCCGATAACTTCCATTCCTCCGTCACACAGACGATTGACCAGCCGCGTGAAATCACTGTCAGATGAAACAATACAGAATATATCTACATTATTCGCATATAGGATATCCATGGCATCAATGACCAGCATAATATCCGCTGCGTTTTTCGCCGTAGAATATCGTGGTTGCTGAATCGGAACCACTGCATAGGATAATGCCCTGTGGTTCCATTCACTCAACGTCTTGTTTGTAAAATCTCCGTACATACGCTTGTACGTGACTGTTCCGTAGTTCTTTAACTCCATGAAGATGCTGTCCAGATATTTTACACTGGTGTTCTCTGCATCTATCAGCAATGCAATTCTTTTTTCCATATACCCTCCTTGGACTGGACTCTAGGATTCTTCCCTCTGTGAGTCCGTCTTTTCCAGTACAGGCATTTGGTTCTCCTCCGATACGGCCGCCTCTTCCATGTTTACCACTACCGGGCTTACGTATTCAGGAAACTCTATCACAACCTTAAATAAATCTCCATCCAGATAAATCTGGAACTCTCCGTCCTGCATCCGGACCAGATCCCGTGCGATTGAAAGTCCCAGTCCACTGCCCTCGGTCGTTCTGGACTGATCCCCCCGGACAAACCGTTCCATCAGTTCCGATACCTCGATATTCAGTGGTGCCTTTGAGATATTCTTAATCTCCAAACGGACTCTTCCGTCCTTACAGGTCAGGTCTATGTAGACACGGGTTCCCGGCATCGCATATTTGTATATGTTCTGCAGCAGATTATCCATAATACGGAAAGTTCTCCTGCCATCTGCAAATATCATATGTGCCTCTTCCGGAATCCGCTCTACCATCTTCAGCTCATGCTCTGTGAATTTATCCTCAAATTCTCCCATGGCCTGACGGAGCAGTTCGCCGAAATCAATCGGAACCCGCTCCAGCTCAATATTGCCGGAAGAAATCCTTGATACCTCCACCAGATCCTCTGTCAGCTGTTTCAGACGCTGTGACTTCTTATCCAGAACCTCCAGATAATGCTGAACCTTCTCATTGTCCACCTCTTCACGCTTGATCAGTTCCACATAATTAATAATCGATGTCAATGGCGTCTTGATATCATGCGATACATTCGTGATCAGCTCTGTCTTCATCCGCTCATCATACAGGCTCTTCTCAATGGCCTTATGAAGTCCGTCACTCAGATGATCAATGTTGTCAATGATCTCCTGCTCGGTATACAGTCGCTTCATCTGTGGTGCTACATACTCCAGATCACCCTCTGCCAGAGCCTTCGTTGCTTCTCTGATCGACTCCTCACCCTTCGCCTTCCGGATCTGCATGATCAGAATATATACATTAAATCCCACGATCATGATCAATGCACCCAGGGATGCGAGCGGTGCGGAATTATCAACCCCGAGGATCAGCATCAAAACCAGCAAACCATTGATCAGCAGATAGAACGCAAAACATTCCGCCGCCTTTGCTGCAAGATTTTTCTGATGGCTCACATTCTGAACCAGCTTCCTGCAGAATATATATCCGCTTCGTATCAGACTATGCTGCCACAGACATCCTGCCTTTACCCGCCGGACAATACTTAACAGCCAGGTGATCCCCAGCAGATATAATCCCTCAAAGCAGCCGACCAGCATTATATATTCCAGGCTGGTGATTTCTGCTATGCTGCGGTAATCGGACATTGTCATAGATTCCAGTGCCGCAAAGATCACAATCAACTCCGCAATCCCAACTATAAATAAAATCTCAACCGGAATCCGATCTATCGGTGTCAGATATATTGCCGTATCATCTCTGGATACCCGCCCGGACATCCGGAGAATATGAACCAATAACCATATAGCTGCAATTGCTGTGACAACTCCGATGATCAATGCAGGAAATGTATAAGAATAGTATTCAGAAAATATCTGATTGCCCTGACTGAATGTATCCTCATAAGGATAGGTTGTGTAAATGCCTATGTATAGTTTATCATCTGGTGTCAAGCTGTCAAGGTTTTGCATCAAAGATGTCACATATGTACTGTTAATATAAGCGTTTTTGAAATTGGAAAACTCTACCTCATACTCATCACTGGCAGTCTTCTGTATCGTCATATAGGCACTGCAGCTGGTTGCCTTCTCCCTGGACGTTACATTACTGTAGACTTTTCCGTTGTGGCGCACATAGTATGCCAGATTCCGCTCATTAAAATTAATATCCCTAACGGAGCGGACATATTCCAGATATTCTCCTCCTATCCGGAGCCGCAGAATATCATCCAGGCCGGTAAACCGGCTGAAATACAGCTCCATCTCATTGTCACTGACCTCCTCCGGCAGGAAATACAATTCATTTGGGATCGGATACCAGCCATATTCGGAAGAATAGAACATATCTTCATCCGGGGAATATACAAACTTCGTCCCCCCGTAATAGGCAATATAGCAATCATCTGAAAATGCTGCATCCTGCGGTCCCTGCCGGGTCACCGACGGCTCCAGGTCCGCCGCTACCACTTCCGTACCATAGACCGCAGCTTCTGTTGCTCCTCCGTCATTTTTTGCTTCTATACTGACTGTAAGACTTCCGGAAACTTCTCCGTCTGCCGCAGTATCTCCGGATGACTCTTCTACAACCACATTCGGGGTTGCATGTGCCATAAACATACGGACATAATCATCATGCGACATCCGTACAAAACCATCCGCCTGCTTAATCTCCCAATTAGACAATGCAATCTGATACCAGGAATCATTAAATTGAACCTCCTCACCATCTGCATCTGTAACTTCCGCTCCGCTAATATTCCAGATACCGAAATCATCGGTGGTATATTCATAATCTCCTTTTAATGCCAGATCCTGCACGCTCTCTGTATATACGCCTCCCTGAGCCATTCCCTTATTACTGTCGTACGTAAGATCGGAAATCGAAATTCCGGACTCATCTTCATCAACATAATTCTCTGTCCATGCAATTTCTCCGCTGATACGGGACATGATCTGCCATAGAGAGTCTGCAAACCGCCGGGTTTCCAGATAACTCTCGCAATCCAGATCTTTATATCCGAACATACTTCCCATATAGGTAAAAAATGCCATTGCAAGAAGACTGCAGGCCAGAATGATCCCCAGATTAACGATCTTTAATATTTTCTTTACCATTGCCGATCCCGGCATCTTTTTAACGTTCTTCATTCTCATCTAACCGATCCATCTTATATCCGACTCCCCACATAACCTTAATATATTTCGGTTCCTTCGGATTGATCTCGATCTTTTCACGGATTCTCCGAATATGTACGGAAACAATATTTTCTGTTGCATAGGAATCCCCTTCCCAGATATTCTCATAAATCTGAGCACTGGAGAATACAATTCCCGGATTCTGCAGAAACATTCTCACGATCTTATACTCTGTCGGAGTAAACTTCACCGGTACACCATCCAGTGTTACCTGCTTCTTGTCATCCTCCATGACCAGACCGCCGTTGACCAGTACATTCTTCCGTGTCTCCGGCATACTTCCCAGCTTGGAATACCGGCGCAGCTGGGATTTTACCCGCGCTACCAGCTCCAGTGGATTAAACGGCTTTGTAATGTAATCGTCCGCCCCGATGGTCAGTCCCATAATCTTATCGGTATCCTCGGACTTCGCAGATAAGATGATCACCGGAATATTACTCTTCTTTCTCAGCTCCAGAACAGCATGGATTCCGTCCAGATTTGGCATCATAATATCGATCAGCATCAGCTGGATATCCTTGGTATTCGCAATATCCAATGCCTCGTATCCATCATATGCCCGGAAAATCGTATATCCTTCCTGCTCCAGATAAATACTGATTGCCTCCACGATCTCTTTATCATCATCGCATACTAAAATATTCATAATCTATACCTCATTTATCTATTTCATACTGTTAACTGTAATCTTATCAAACGAAACTGTCAAAAACTTGTTTATAAAATGAAGATATTCTTAAAAGAGCTTTTTATCCTCTTTGGACAGGTATAACAGACTGCTGGTAAAGCGGTCTCCTTCCTTCTCGATGTATTCCCGGTATTCCTGATAATCGATATAGAACTCTTTTCCCCACGAAGAAATCCGAAGCATCACCTTCTTATGCTTCAGACCCACCATTCCGGTCACCGTCACATAATGACTGTGTACATTGTGATAGCCGCTCAGTACAAACTCTCCGTTCTTCTCCATCCGATAAAATGGAATCCCCTTTCCGCGAAATACCAGCGGTGTATTCGGTCCGATTGCCAGAATTACCGGAAGGTCCTCATTTAACATCTTATGGATCACCCGTATCATTTGCTGATCATCCATAAATGCCTTCCACGCAATCGTCATCGGCAAGCGGAATTTCACACAATAATGTCGTACTGCCGATGCCAGCATCAGTCCATTCATACCGCTTCCCGGAATAATCTGTGCAAACCGGCTGTTTATATAAAGAATATACTTCCGATAATCCTCCCAGCTGATGTAATCTCCGTAATCGTGAATCAGTCCGATCGCATTGGTCCGATAATTTCTGTCATTTCTTCCTATATATAAGAACAGATCTCCAAGTGCGATGACTCCGCATCCCCACTTATGGACCTTATAGTCCCGGCTCATCCAGGTGCTCTCATCGAACCAGAGCTGACTGCCGCCATAGGACTCTTCCTTCTTATATGTAACCTGTATATACTCCGGGTGCTTTAACTCAATCTGCTTCATGCATTCCCTCCTTCTCTGATTGTAATCCCCGACGGATCCGGTCATCTGTGAAGAACGCAATGCTCAACAGAATAGTACACAGAATCCAGGTCGCCGGTTCTGAAATAATGATTCCGAAATATCCCATCGGTGCTGCCAGTACCCAGGCAACAATTAATTTCCCCAGTAATTCAATTCCACTCGATACCATCGGAACGATCTTCCGTCCAAGTCCCTGCAGGGCATTTCTCAAAACGATCAGAATACCCAGTACAAAATAAAACGGTGTATCGAACCGTAAATAACGCTGTGCGGTCTCTACGATCTCCGGCGTCGTTGCGCCGGAAATCAGCCGGATCATCAACGGTGCTGCTGTATAGACTGCTATAATTACGATCACTGCCCAGATCCAGGACAGCAATATCGCACTCCGGATTCCGGAACGGATTCGGTCAAATCTTCCGGCACCATAATTCTGTCCGGAAAAAGTCGCTGCTGCCACACCCAGCGTACTGAATGGAAGCATAAATACTTCACTTAATTTTCTGGCTACGGTATGGGCTGCAATAATATTGGTTCCGAACTTATTGATGGCACCCTGCAGTACCAGTGTTCCGATCGATACAAAACAAAGCATAAATGCCATGGCCAGACCCTGTCCCATCAGATCTCCGATCATTGCCTTTTCCAATGTGAAGTCTTCCCGCTTTAACCGCAGCTCCGGACATTTCTTAATAATATAGATAATACAGCATACAAAGGAAATTGCCTGTGCGATCACAGTCGCATATGCAGCTCCCTGCACATCCATACGCATGGCACCTACAAACAGCAGATCCAGCCCTACATTCACTACCGTTGCTACCGCAAGAAAGATCAGCGGACGGATCGTATCACCCAGTGCCCGCAACACAGCCGCACACAGATTGTATGCTGCCGTAAATATCATAAATGTTATGATCACCTGGATATATCCGGTACAACGTGCCAGAATATCATCCGGTGTATTCAGAAGGTGGAGCATCGGACGGATTAAAAACAGGGAAATCACCGTCACAAGGATCGTCAGTCCAAGCATCAGGCATACCGAATTCGCTACCGCCTGCCGCATCCGCTTCATATCCTTGGCTCCGTAAAACTTCGAGATTACGATTCCGAATCCATTACCAAGTCCGTTCATGGCACCTACGATCAGATTAAATACCGGAGCACTGGCTCCGATCGCCGCCAGCGCATCTTCTCCAAGGATCTCTCCGACCACCTTGGTATCCACGATATTATATAGCTGCTGAAAAATATTTCCGATCAATAACGGAAGTGAAAACGCCAGTAACAGACGGATAATATTTCCTTTTGTTAAATCCTTCATAACCTATGTACCCCTTTGTACTCCTTTGTAATTTATACTTCCATCTATAGCCCATATTCTTCGCACTTGTCTATATAATTTCCTGCGATAAATTGCAAAATCAGGAGTACCTGGTTTTATTTTTCATCTGCCGCTTTCCCTGCCTGATTTCGAGACCATAAATAGCAGTATGCCTGCGTTCTGGCTGCAAACAGTTCCTTCTGCAGAAGTGCCCGCACTTCCTCTCTGCTGTACCATCCGGCCTCGATTTCCTCCAGTGTGGAACTGCTTGGTGCAAAGGTGCCGTCTGCGATTCCGACCACACACTGATTCTTCTCATTGCTGAAGCCGACTGCACTGTAACTGTCTGGTATAATATCCAGAATCTCAACCAGCTGAAGCCCGGTCTCCTCTCGCAGTTCTCTCGCCGCACTGATCTCCGGGGTCTCACCCGGATCGATCAGTCCTGCCGGGAAATTATACACCCAGCCGCCGACTGCCATCCGATACTCCCGGTTCAGCAGAATCTTCTCACGCTTTACATCCTCCATGATCAGAACCACCGCATCTGTCTTATGCTGACTTAAGGTTTCAAAATCCGTCATATTCTTATCCCGGCTGATCATCTCATAGACCTTCTCCTGTCCATCTACCGTCCGGTATGTAATATCATAACGGGTAATAAATTTACCCTCCTGCTTCTTCTCAATTCCTTCAAAGGTCATGCCTGCATTCCTCCTTATATAAAACCATTCTACAACGACACCGGGCATAGGACAAGTCGGAATCAAAGATTCATCGTCAAATCATAGTCCCGCACTTTTGACAAATTTCCGTTCCGCCACTATAATCATATGCGAACCGGGATATATTATATTTCAGGCATATACAAGCATACAAAGGAGTTTAACATGGAATTATATATCGTACGCCACGGCGAAACCGAATGGAATAAAGAAAAGCTGTTACAGGGGAATACGGATATTCCCCTCAGCGAGAACGGTCGTCTGCTGGCGAAGATTTCCGGCGAAGCACTCGCCGATACCCCATTTGACCGCATTTATTCGAGTCCCCTGAAACGTGCCTATGAGACCGCCTGCCTGTTCCGTGGCAGCCAGGACGTTCCGATCATCCGGGATGACCGCTTAAAGGAACTGTGCTTCGGGGAATATGAGGGCCAGAATATGTCACTGCTGTTGAAGGACCCGAACTGCCCGTTCCACTATTTCTTCAAACAGCCGCAGCTCTATCAGGCACCGCCTTCCGGCGAATCCTTAGAGCATCTGTGTGCCAGAGCCGCTGATTTTATGACCTCTGTGATCCTGCCTCTGCAGGCGAGCTGTCACCGCGTCATGATCGTGGCACATGGTGCGATCAACAAGGCTCTGATGACCTATGTAAAGGGGCATGATCTCTCGCAATTCTGGAGTGGCGGTCTGCAGAAAAACTGCAATGTCATCCTGCTTGAATTGGAGCATGATCAGTTCCGCATTCTTGACGAAACACATATCTTTTATCCGGAGACCGAATAGGGTCTCCTTTTTCATAGTTTCACCATTTTTCTCCAAAGACATAAACTATAACTATAAGCAAATTTGAAAGGATGAGTTTTATGGAATCTGGACGTTATATGCACCCTGCTCCCGGTCGTCCGGCCGTCAGCTGTCCCTGTCAAAACTCTGGGAATTCCAGAATGAATGTCCCTTGTAACAACGGCTTCCCGGATAATCCTGCAGAGTTTCCAATCGGTATGTCCTATGTCCCATGGCAGGTTTTCCGCAATCTGTATTCTCCGGAAAAGGGATTGTGTGAAGGCACTATTTTTGCAGATCTGAATCAGATATTCTGCGGGAAGCGAGGTAGCTGTGCATGAATCAGATGAACCGAAAGCAATTACTCAATTATATCGACGCTGTCAGTCTTGCGCTGGACGATGTAACACTTTTCCTCGACACGCACCCTGCAAACGCAGAAGCCCTTGCCTATTACAACAAGTGCAGAGAGCAACGGATGCAGGCCATCAGCGATTATACCAGGCGCTTTGGGCCCTTGAATCGATACAATGTAAATGCAGGAAATGAATGGCAGTGGAATCAGGGTCCATGGCCATGGCAAGGGGAGGTGTAATCCATGTGGGTATATGAAAAACGACTGCAGTTTCCGGTCAATATCAGAGAAACCAATGCCAAACTGGCACAGGCAATTATATCGCAATATGGAGGAGCCGATGGTCAGATATAGTTTGAAATAATCCTCCACCTGTGCTATTCTGACTATAATAAAGCCGTGTATACTGTGTATAATTCCGTTTTATCGGTAATACTGTTATTAAATCATAGGATAGATAAGCTATCATTTTGCGGAAAGGATTACATATGGAGCGAAAAGACTGGGAAAAGATTATTTTAAAAACAATTGTCGGTTTAACCATTGCTATTCTGATCATTTTACATTTTGACCTTGCGATCAAGGGGATTTCTGCGCTGATCGGATTTATGTCTCCGATCATCCTGGGCTTCGCAGTTGCCTTTGTGATCAACGTCATTCTGGTTCGTCTGGAGAAGATTTATTTTCCGCATACGAATAATCGATTCCTAAAAAAGAGCCGCCGACCGGTCTGCATTACCCTGTCGCTTCTGATCATATTAGCGGTCATTGCTTTTGTAATTGCAATGGTCATTCCGGAGCTGATCAATGCTTTTTCTATCTTAGCGAAGGAGCTGCCGGCTTCTTATGATTCTATTCTGGACAAGATTTCCGCATTTATCTCCAAGATTCCACCTCTGGAAAACTGGCTGGTAAGCACCCTGGAAATCGATCTGGAGCATCCGCGGGATATTGAATGGACGAAGTTCTTCACCAAGGTTGTAGAGCTGATCATCGGTAACAATAACGGTCAGTTAAATTCTATCATGGATTCTACTGTAAATATCGTATCCGGCATCGGAAGCGGTGTTGTGAGCTTCTTCATTGCCCTGGTCTTCGGCATTTACGTTCTGGCTTACAAGGAGAAATTAAGCTATCAGGTGCATAAGATCATCCGCTCTTATCTGAAACCAAAAGCAGAAAATGTTATTTATTATATCTGTCATGTAGCCAGCGAGACCTTTTCTAATTTCATTGTCGGTCAGTGTACGGAAGCAGTCATTCTGGGAACTCTGTGTATTATCGGTATGTCGATCTTCCGCTTCCCATATGCGGTTATGATCGGTACCTTAGTCGGTGCCACGGCTCTGATCCCGATCATCGGTGCCTATGTCGGTGCGATTGTCGGTGCCATCATGGTAATGACTCAGGGCGGACCGATTCAGGCTCTGCTGTTCATTGTGTTTATTATTGTTCTTCAACAGATCGAAGGAAACCTGATCTATCCAAAGGTCGTCGGTTCTTCTGTCGGACTGCCGGGCATCTGGGTACTGGCTGCCGTAACGATCGGCGGTAGTATGAATGGTATTTTCGGTATGCTACTCAGTGTACCACTGGCTGCTACCCTGTATCGGCTGTTGAAGGAGGATACCACCAGACGGATCAATCGGAAAAACGGAACCGGAGTCACGGAGATCCCGGATGTTACCGGTGAGATGAATGAGGTGGAAGCAGAGGAAAGCGAGATAAATGAAGCCAGCGCAAATGAGATTGAAGTAAATGATAGTACCACGGTTGCGAATACGAAAGATGATGATACTATCACTGATGAATC
>CABQJA010000007.1 GCA_902464345.1 uncultured Clostridium sp. | reverse complement strand
CGGGACTTACAGCAGATCACAGGCTTTTTGAGAAGCAGACAGAATATTTTGAGAAAAAACGGAATGTGTTTGTATGGGAAGCACCATCGCATGCATTATCCAGACCATTTACGAATAATTAAGGTCATTTATACGTCAATCATAAGACCAGAAGTTAGAAGTTGAGGAAAACGCGGAAAGAGCATCAGAAGGAGGTGACCGAATATGCAATATGACTGCCTGATCATAGATGATGAAACCATGCTTGCAGACAGCACCTGCGAGTATTTTAATATGTTTAATGTAAAGACCAAAGCGGTTTACAGTATAAGTGAAGCAGAGGCATTCTGGACAGAGAATCAGGCGTCCCTTGTGCTGCTGGACATTAATCTGTCGGATGGAAATGGATTTCAGTTGTGCAAGAGACTCCGAGAGACAATGAAGATTCCGATTCTATTTATCTCAGCCCGAAATACAGATGATGATAAGCTGATCGCCCTGAATATCGGAGGGGATGATTACATTGAGAAGCCGTATTCCCTCGGTGTGCTTCTTGCAAAGGTGCAGGTGGTACTGAAGCGATATCGGGAATATACTTCAGCGACTGATAGATGCGAGTGCGATTATGATGATGGTTATCTGGTGGTGGATAGCAGGCGGAGATGTGTGACGGTGAACGGAGAGGAGAAACGTCTGACCGGTATGGAGTTTAAACTGTTGCTTTATCTGGTGCAGAATCCGGAACGACTGATTACGAAGGCGGAGCTGTTTGAGAAGGTCTGGGAGGATCGGTTCACGGCAGATAATACATTAAATGTACATATTCGGAAGGTGCGGGAAGCAATTGAAAGAGATCCACAGAAGCCGGCATACATTGTAACGGTATGGCGGGAAGGATATCGATTTATACAGGGAGAAACGGAATGAAGAAAACACCATTTATAATAGCACTGATACTTACATTTGTACTGGAGGTCATCGGATGCTATTACTTTATTGGCAGACCGGGACAGGTGAAACAGGATCCGGTTGCAGTTAACGAATGTCTGTATTCGATAGAGGAGAATTTCGGGGATGAAGAGCAGTATTCAACCGTGCTGGCCTACACCATTCTTGATAATCAGGGAACGGTTCTGTATACGAATAAGGAGGGGATGTCCTCCAGTCTAAATGAGGCAATTCAGAATCAGGATCTGATCATGGATCTGGTAATTCAGGGAGAAACAAAAGGGAAGGTCATATTTGATAATGATATGGCAGAAATATATACTCGATACAGAAAGTATCTTTTCTGGTTTCTGATCATTGTTCTGGCAGTGCAGCTGATCGTGGTCGGTATCTATTATGTATATTTGAGAAGAACAATAATTACCCCATTTCAAAAATTGAATGAATTTGCAGTGCGTGTAGCGGATGGTAATTTTGATCTGCCATTACTGGTTGATCGAAAGCATATCTTTGGCGGGTTTACAGAGGCCTTTGACCTGATGCGGACGGAATTGAAAAAGGCACGGATTGCGGAGAAAAAGGCCAATGATGATAAAAAAGAAATGATTGCAAAGCTGTCACATGATATTAAGACACCGGTCGCGTCGATTAAGTCGACGTCGGAGGTGGGACTTTGTCTTACGCAGGAGGAACGGGTACGTGAGAAGTTTGAACTGATTAATCGGAAAACGGACCAGATTTCCGGACTGGTTGACAATCTGTTTCAGGCCAGTGTGGAAGAGATTACAGAGCTGTCCGTAAATCCGGGAAATCATCCCTCGGCTCTGGTAAAGGAATTGATTCTTAATTCTGATTATTTGGAACGGGCAGAGGAGTTTGTTGTGCCGAACTGTCGGATCTATGTGGATCGGTTACGACTTCAGCAGGCGTTTGATAATGTATTCATGAATTCTTATAAGTATGCGGGTACAAGGATAGAAGTAAGTGCGGAATGTCAGAAAGAATACCTGGTTGTGCGAATTGCAGACAGAGGACCGGGTGTGAAACCGGAGGAGCTTCCGGTTCTGAAGGAGAAGTATAAGCGGGGAAGTAATGTCCGTGAACAGGATGGAGCAGGACTGGGACTTTATTTAACAAACCTCTTTATAGAAAAGATGGATGGGAAGCTGGTACTGGAGAATGGAGAACCGGGTTTTATCGTTTACGTATATATTCGTCTGGCCGGCTAAGGATTTAAGAGTTATTTAAGGGTTCCTTAAAGGCACTTAAGAATAAAAACAGTAGAATAAGTGCCATAAGGAGGTTGAATGATGAAGAGTATAATTGAAACGAAGAAGCTATGTAAGACATTCTCTAATGGTGGTGTACAGCAGCATGTATTAAGAAATGTGGATATGGAGATTTATGAGGGGGATTTTACGGTTATTATGGGAGCCAGTGGAGCCGGGAAGTCTACCCTTATGTATGCATTGTCCGGTATGGATAAGCCGACCCTGGGAGAAGTTCTGTTTGAAGACAGAGATATTACAGGGATGACAACGGATGAGCTGGCATATTTCAGACGGGAGAATTGCGGGTTTGTATTTCAACAGATTTATCTGGTGGATTCTATGAGTGTGCTTGATAATGTGCTGGCAGCGGGACTGTTGGTTAATAAGAATAAAAAGGCGGTTACAGAACGGGCAAAGGAGCTTTTAACGGCGGTTCAGATAGAAGAAACTGTATGGGAGAAGTTCCCGACACAGATATCCGGAGGGGAAGCACAACGGGTAGGAATTGCAAGGGCATTGATGAATCAGCCAAAAGTTATATTTGCAGATGAGCCGACCGGAGCCTTAAACTCACAGACAGGAAGAGCAGTGCTGGATGCTCTGAGTGAAAGCAACCGGAAGGGACAGTCGATCGTTATGGTGACGCATGATATTATAAGTGCAAGAAGAGGAAATCGGATCCTTTATGTAAAGGATGGCGAGATCGGTGGAATCTGTGAACTTGGTGCATATTCTCCGGAGGATAAGAGCCGCCATCAGAAGCTGAATGATTTTCTGGTATCGATGGGGTGGTAGGTATGGAGAGAGAATTATTACTAACCAAATCAAACTTTCAGAAAAACAAAGGAAGCTCTATCGGGTTGTTTTTCCTGATTTTTATATCTGCGGTGTTGATCGGAGCTGCATTATTGTTGTTTTTTGACGCCTATCCGACAGCAAGGAAAGAGGCGAAGCGGTTAGGGGCCGGAGATAGTTACCTCTGGATCCGCGAAAATGTTGAGGGAATTACGGATGAAGATATTGAGCAACTGTTAAAGGAGGATGTATCGGATTATTACAGTTATCATTGCCTTGGGTATTCAAATGTGTCACTGCCCTTTGGGGACGGAATGGTGGCACCGGGACTTCTGATTTATAACACAGATGCATTTCAGAAGAAGCTGGATCGGACAGAGGTTGTAGTCAGTGATGACGGCATTACCGAGGATTACCTGTATCTGCCGTATCAGTTCTATACCAGTGGCGGTTATCGGATCGGAGAGCCGTATTCCTTTGAATTGTCAGGAACGACATATACGTTTATGATCAAAGGCTTTACCAATACAACAAACTGGGGATGCAGTAACTGTGGCATTTATGAATTTGTTCTGGATGATGTGAGCTATGAAAAGCTTTGGCAGAAGGAGAAGGCAGCAGACTCTATTCTGATCAGTATGAAGCTGAAGGAAGGAGTAAGAGCATCCGGGTTTAATTTAAAAATTGAAAACGAGATACTGAAACTGAATGGTGCTTCCATTGTAGAAGGGCAGGTGTTAGAAGATGTTCTGGCGGGAAAGAGCTTTATGTCATTGATCATTGCAGTCTGTTTTCTGGTAATCACCATGATTTTGATAATGGTAGTGACTATGATGCTGATCAGTTGCATATCCAATTATATCCGGGAGAATTTAAAGATAGTGGGTGCCCTGAAGGCAATTGGTTACACCAGTCATAATATACGACTGGCATTATATATACAGTTTGGGATAATCGCTATGATTGGCAGCCTGCTCGGAATAGGGTGTGCATATGCACTGATGCCGGCCATATCAAAGCTTGTAATTGCACAGATGGGCGTACCGTATACAGTCAGCTTCCATATGGGAATCACGATATGCCCGATTATAGGTCTGGTACTGTTTGTAATAGGAATTACCGGTGCTTCAACCAGAAAGATTAAGACAATAGAGCCGGTGGTTGCACTTCGGGAGGGACAGACCGCACATAACTTTAAGAGAAATCATGTCCGACTGGATCATTCTGTTCTGGGATTGCAGGTGAGTCTGGCACTGAAAACGATGTGTACAAATATAAAACAGAATATGATTACTTTCTTTGTGACAGGTCTGCTGATATTCAGTTGTATCATCAGTCTTATGCTGTATGAGAATTTCAGTCGGAATCCGAAGCTGGAACTTCTGTCATTTGAACTCTGTAGTGGACTTGTGGCAACAGATGCGGAAACAGCAGATGCTGTGTATTCTGATCTGGAGAAGAGAGGGGATGTCACCAATATCCGGGAGATATGCAATATCCGGCTTCAATATAAGGAGGAGGATCGTCTGCTTGCTTATATCTTTGATGATGTATCGAAGATGAATAATGTAGAGGTGTGTTATCAGGGCAGACTTCCGGAGTATGAGAATGAGATTGCAGTAAGTGGAAAGTTCTGTGACGAATACGGATATGAAGTCGGTGATGAACTGGAACTGCAATATGGAGGCAGGAGTTACCGATACCTGATCACAGGACTGGTACAGACCTGTAATAATAGTGGAAAAGAGGCTGTCTTAAGTAAACAGGCGGCAGAGCATATCATTGATTTTACCGGCAGGCCGGTCTATTACTGGTTTGATTGTGCCGGGGCCGATGAGGCGAGTGCACAGGAGATTCTGGATGATTGCATTGACAAGTATGGGGATCATATTGTAGCAACGATCAATTTTTATAAGACAATAGAAGGAAGTATGACGATCTTTCGAAGGGTCGCAGGTATGATGTTGATGCTTGTAGTTATCATATCTGTGATTGTGACTGCATTGGTTCTGTATCTTTTGATGAAGACACTGCTTTATAACAAGCGAAAGGATTATGGCATTTATAAGGCACTTGGGTATACGTCAAGGAACCTGATCCTGCAGACAGCACTGAGCTTTATGCCGGCGATTATTCTGTCAGTAATTGTTTTTTCAATTATATCATATTATACAGCGAATCCATATATGCGGATCTTTATGGGAACGTTTGGACTGATGAAATGTAACTTTGCTATACCGGTTGGAGGAACCGTTATGATCGGGTTTGGCATGATATTGTTTGCGTTCCTGATGGCTGTTTTACTGGCGGGGCGGATCCGGAAGCTTGAAGCATATAATATGCTGACGCAGGAATAAAAAAATTAGCACTCATCTATTGACAGTGCTAACAACGTATGTTATATTGCATATAGAACAAGAAAACAAGGGATACATTCCCACAGAATATGCATATAACAGGAGGACACGATTATGATAGTACCTAGTTTTTTCAATGATGATTATTTTGATGAACTTTTCAACACCGCAAGAGGAAGAGAGACAGTGAAGCCTCTGATGCGGACAGATGTGAAGGAGATCGGTGCAGATTATCTGCTGGAGATTGAGATGCCGGGTTTTGAGAAGGATGAGATCCATGCAGAGCTGGAGAAAGGACACCTGACAATCAGCGGTGTACATGCCAACAAGTTGGATGAGGATGAGAAATGCGGCAAATACATTCACAGAGAACGTTATCTTGGCAGCTGCTCCAGAAGCTTCTATATCGGCGAGAATCTGACACAGGAGGATGTAAAGGCGAAGTATGAGAATGGTATTCTGACTATTGCATTCCCGAAGGATAAGAAGCCGGCAGTAGAAGAGAAGAAGCGCATCTCCATCGAGTAATGGATGTTAGAAAACTTAAAGGTCGGAGGTTTCCGGACAATCACCGGAGCCTCCGACCTTTGTAATCGATACAGGTAGTGTACTGAAATCTATGCAGGTCGTACGCTGAGATTAATTCTTCGCAGCTTTTTTTAGAGCCTGCTCTTTCTTTAGAATCGGCTGAAAGTTCTTCATATCAGAAGCAATTTCCCCACTTAATGCCAGCAGACAGATCAGATTCGGAATAGCCATCAGGGCATTGGCGATATCTGACAGGTTCCAGACCAGATCAAGGGTTGTGGTTGCACCGATATAAGCAATCAGTGAAAATATGATACGGTAAATAATATTGAATTTATGAGTATGCAACAGGTATTCAAAGGCTTTCTCCCCATGGTACTCCCAGCCAAGGATCGTGGAAAATGCGAAGAGTGCAATTCCGATCGTGACAAGCCATGCACCGGCCTTGCCAAGGACGGTGGAGAATGCCTGAATCGTCAGGGCAGAACCGACATACAACTCCTCATAGCAGTAGGTGCCGTCAGGGTTAAACTTGAATATATTTCCATCCGCATCCCGCCATGCACCGGTCAGCTGTTGGTCGGTAATGGAACCGCTTTCCGATGGATGTGCAGCCATATCTGATTGTTCAAGTTCATCTGCACCGCAGGCGGTCAGCTGATAGATCGTCTTTCCGTCACTGCTGGTCAGAACCACGGAAGAATCATCGATGATATCCATGGCATACCCGGTTGTAACAGTCTCCGACTTTGAATTCACGGAGGTCAGCATCAGAGTATCCGCCTCATAGGAATAGGTATTATCCTGTGTGACATGTGTGGTACCGAGTACACCGGAGCTGGCAATACAAAGACCGGTAATCGTACATACCACGATCGTATCCCAGAAGGTACCGGTCATATTGATATAACCCTGACGTACCGGATTATCGGTGGTAGCGGCTGCGGCCGTGATCGCGGCAGAACCCATACCGGCTTCGTTCGAGAAGACACCACGGGCAACGCCGTATCGCATTGCGTTGGCGAAGGATGCAACGACCGTACCCAGAACACCACCGCTGACTGCCCGGAAATTAAAGGCAGACTTCAGAATCAGAACCATACCGGACGGAACATTCTGGATATTCAGGAAGATAACGATCAGACCGGCAACGACATAGAAAATAGCCATCAGCGGAACCACAACAGAGGATACCTTGGAAATCGTCTTGATACCGCCGACAATGATCAGCAGAGCCAGAACCGTGATCACGATTCCGATTATCGCAGTCGGTGCACCGAAGGTCTCATGGATGGAAGAAGAAATGGAATTGGCCTGTGTCATATTGCCGATACCAAAGGAGGCGACCACTGCAAAGAATGCGAACAGCCAGCCGAGTACACTGCCGAACTTCTTGTGCTTCAGAGCCTTTTTCATGGTATACATCGGACCGCCGGACATTTCTCCCTTTTCATTCACTTCCCGGTATTTGATCGCAAGCATACATTCACTGAACTTGGAGGTTAGTCCGAAGCAGGCGGAAACCCACATCCAGACCAGAGCACCCGGACCACCGGAAACCATGGCGGTCGCAACACCTACGATATTACCGGTACCGATCGTGGCAGCCAGTGCGGTTGTCAGTGCAGAGAACGGAGAGACATCACCGGTTCCCTTTTTCTTACGGGCCTCTTTACTTAATGTGCTTTTCAAGGCATAGCCCAGATTTCTCCATGGAAGGAATCCGGTCCGGATGGTCAGGAAAACACCGGTACCTACCAGCAGAATCAGCATGACAGGCCCCCACACGAACCCATCAACGGCACTTACAATTTCAGAAAACTTATCCATATAATCACTCCTCTTCAATTCCCGCTTTATTTATTGCTTTACTTCCTGCGGTCAATGACCGGAATAAAGCACATCAAAAGCACATAACCATCGTAACAGAAAAGAAAAAGGGACCACGAAATGATAAGTTATCATTCGAAGTCCCTTTGCTTCCCGTTACTGAAATTAAAAATATTCTATATTACAAAGCAGTGAGTTGTCAAGAGCAAATCCGCTCTTTTCCCGGGTAGAGTTTTCGTGTATAATAAATAAGTTAAGAACAGGAAGGCAGGATATAATTTGAAGAATTTATATATTGCAGAGAAACCGAGCGTGGCACGGGAATTTGCAAAGGCGTTAAAAGTAAATGGCGGTAAGCATGACGGATACATCGAGGATGAGAACAGTATCGTTACCTGGTGTGTCGGACATCTGGTTACCATGAGCTATCCGGAGGTGTATGATCCGGCACTGGCGAAATGGAGTATGAATACGATCCCGTTTATTCCGGAACAGTTCCGATATGAGGTGATCGGGAATGCATCGAAGCAGTTCCAGATCGTCAAGGGACTCTTGAACCGGGAGGATGTCGGATGCATTTATGTCTGTACGGACTCCGGACGGGAAGGAGAATATATCTATCGTCTGGTAGACCGGATGGCGGAGGTTGATGCGAATAAGACGAAGAAGCGGGTCTGGATCGACTCACAGACAGAGGAAGAAATCCTGCGTGGAGTCCGGGAGGCGAAGGACCTTTCCGAGTATGATAACCTGTGTGCGGCAGCATATTCGCGTGCGAAGGAAGACTATCTGATGGGTATTAATTTCTCGCGGGTTCTGACACTGAAATACGGCTATGCGGTCCGGAATTATCTGAATGAGAACCGGCCGGGAGCCATATCGGTCGGCCGGGTCATGACCTGTGTGCTGGGCATGGTCGTACAGAGAGAGCGGAGTATCCGGGAGTTTGTAAAGACACCGTTCTACCGGATCATGGCGAAGGTGCAGGCAGAGGATGAGACCTTTGACGCAGAATGGCGTGCAGTGGAGGGCAGCCGGTACTATCAGTCGCCGAAGCTGTATAAGGAGAATGGATTTAAGAACCGGGAGGATGCAGAGGCACTGATCCGGGAGATGAAGGATCCGGCTCCATATGAGATGAAGGTGGAGAAGATCGAGAAAAAGGTAGAAAAGAAGAATCCACCGATGCTATACAATCTGGCGGATCTGCAGAATGACTGCTCCCGGCTGTTTAAGATCAGTCCGGATGAGACACTGAAGATCGTGCAGGAACTATATGAGAAAAAGCTGGTCACCTATCCGCGAACCGATGCCAGAGTGCTGTCTACGGCAGTCAGTAAAGAAATCCACAAGAATATCGGCGGATTGAGGAACTATCAGGCATTGGCAGGCTATGCGGCCCATATATTGGAAGAGGGCAGCTATAAAGGAATTGCAAAGACCAAATATGTCAATGATAAGCAGATCACAGACCATTATGCCATCATTCCGACCGGTCAGGGATTCTCTGCGTTGAACTCGGTATCCCAGACGGCACAGGGCGTATATGAGATCATAGCCAGACGGTTTCTGTCCGTATTTTATCCGCCGGCAGAATATCAGAAGGCATCCCTGACACTGGAGCGGAAAGGTGAGCATTTCTTCGCCAGCTTTAAAATCCTCTATAAGCAGGGATTTCTGGAGGTTGCAGGAAAGGCCTTCAACAGTACCAGAAAAAAGGGCGAAGAAGAGGAAGAAGAGAAGTTCAGTCCGGGCCTGATCAAATACATTGCCGGTTTGAAAAAGGGCAGCAGTGTTGAGGCACAGGACTTTGAAATCCGGGAAGGTGAGACGAAGCCACCGAGCCGTTATACCTCCGGTACACTGGTTATTGCCATGGAAAAAGCCGGCTCCGATATTGAAGAAGAGGAGCTGCGGGATTACATGAAGGGCAGTGGAATCGGCACCAGTGCGACCCGTGCGGAGATCATCAAGAAGCTGATCAATATCCAGTACATGGCACTGAATAAGAAGACACAGGTAGTCACACCGACCTTAAAGGGTGAGATGATTTATGACATTGTATATTATTCGATCAATGCCCTGTTGCAGCCGAAGCTGACAGCCAGCTGGGAGAAAGGGCTGGGTCAGGTGGAACGGGGTGAGATCACAGAGGAGCATTATATGAAGATTCTGGAGGATTTTGTCGTGAAAAAGACGGAACTGGTCAAGGGCCTGCAGAATCAGTATGCATTTACTCCATTGTTTGATAAATCAGCAGCGTATTATAAGAAAGGAAGAGGAAAATGAGACAGGAAGAATTGCAGGAAGCATGTAAGGTAGATCAGTTATTTCATCAGCTGGAGGAAACTCTGGCGAAGGAATTACTGGAACAGGTAACATATCCATGGGAGGCATTAAAGGGCATCCATGACCTGATCCTGAAACTGGGTCCGACACTGCCGGAGGATATTTATGAGGAGCGGGAGCCGCAGATCTGGATCGCAAGGTCAGCGAAGGTATATCCGACCGCGACCATTCTGGCACCGGCGATCATCGGACCGGATACGGAAGTACGGCCGGGAGCCTTTATCCGGGGCAATGCACTGGTTGGCTCCGGATGTGTGATCGGAAACTCCACAGAGCTTAAGAATGTCATCATTTTTAATTCCGTACAGGTGCCGCATTACAACTATGTGGGCGATTCGATCCTCGGCTATCATTCCCATATGGGAGCCGGAAGTATCACCAGCAATGTAAAGGCAGATAAGACCCTGGTAACCGTGAAGGCCGGAGAGGCGGGGATCCCGACCGGACTGAAAAAGTTCGGTGCCATTCTCGGTGACTGGGTTGAGATCGGCTGTAATACCGTACTGAATCCGGGTACCGTGGTCGGCAGAAAGAGTCATGTATATCCGGTATCCATGGTGCGGGGAATGGTTCCTGCGGACAGTATTTATAAGAAGCAGGGAGAAGTTGCACAATTAAGAGAGAATTAACATTCAAGGAACAGAAAAACAGCATCCGGGGACAGATAATGCTATGTAATATCCGGATGCTGTTCCTGTAGTAACGGACCTGAAAAGGTCTGAACGGGATTATTTATTTACAGTTGCTTTTTCCAGAGCGTTCTTGATTGCCTGGGTAAGGATCACGGATGTATACTGGCTGTCTGCAGAGCAGGTCAGGTCATCGGCTGATTCGATATCCGGAAGCTGTGCATTGATCTCTTCCAGAGCAGGAGTCAGGAGCGGGTACATGGTTTCTACGGTTTCGTTCAGGTTTACGATGGAGACATCGCAGATGCGGTTACTGTCTACGGTGACCTGGACATCCAGCTTGGAATCTCCCAGCTGAACGGTAGAGGAATAGACACCGGGGATATAGGCAGAGGTTTCGGTAACTTCCGGATCTCCCTGTGGTGCCTTTTCGGGCAGAAACATGAACAGAAGGAGAAGAAGCAGAAGAATCCCCAGAACGACAAAAATCATCGTATAGATGAGTTCTTTTGCTTTTAATATTAAGATTTTGGTATTCGAACCCATAACTGTCACCTCTCGTTTTCTATAGTTATATATATTCAGTCCTTCGGAAAATATGACAGAAGCCGGGAAGGAAAATCAAACAGATGGGATAGGTCGGGAACAGAGAGTGCAGACGAAAACAGAGAGTGCAGACGAAAACAAAGCAGACAGGTAAGGAGTAGCATATGATTCAGATTATAGAGGGAGCCAGTGGGTCCGGTAAAAGCCATCTGGTATATGAGGAAATCATTCAGGCCGCCATGCGGGAGCCGGAGAAGGCCTTTTTTCTTCTGGTGCCGGAGCAGTTTACCATGCAGGCACAGCGGGATATTGTAACCATGCATCCCAATCACGGAACCATGAATATTGATATTGTCAGCTTTAAACGGCTGGCATACCGGATCTTTGAAGAGCTGAATATCCGGACGGATCATGTCCTGGAGGATTTCGGAAAGAGTATGCTGTTGCAGAGAATCCTGCTGGAGCATCGCAGAGAGCTGCCATGCTTTGGCCCATGTGTCAACAAGCCGGGCTTTATTGACGAGCTGAAATCATTAATGACGGAGCTGTTCCAGTACCGGGTGGGACCGGAGGATATCAGACGGGTCTGCAGATCCGTGAACGGACACACGATGCTGAAGGGGAAGCTGGATGATCTGCTGTTTGTATATGAGGAGTTTCAGAAGGAAGTGAAGGACTCCTATATCATTGCGGAACATGTGTTGGAAATGCTGGCAATGCAGATTCCACAGTCGGAGCTGTTAGCCGGCAGTGTGATCTATCTGGATGGATTTACTGGCTTTACACCGATACAGTATGAGGTGCTGGAGGCACTGGCACAGGTATGTGACGCGGTAACGATCACAGTTACCATTGATGCGGAAAGTGCACAGAAGGAGAGCTGTGCGGAGCATGAGCTGTTTTATTTAAGCAAGGATACGATTCAGCGGATTTGCCGAATGGGAGAACGGTTAGGAATCTATGTGGAGGAGCGGTTTCTGGAGCAGAAGGGACCGAGATTCCGGGGAGCTCCGGAGCTTGAACATCTGGAAAACAATCTGTTTCGATTTCCATATCAGGTATATCCGGATGCTGTGCAGAATATATATCTGCAGACCTTTGGCACACCCCGGCAGGAGCTGCAGGCGGCAGGACGTCAGATCCGGGCAATGGTGCGGGAAGGCAGATACCGGTTCCGGGACATTGCGGTCATTCATGGTGACCTGGCCGGACTGGAACCGATGGCAGAGGAGATCTTTCCCAAGCTTGAGATCCCGTATTTCATAGATACGAATCAGAGCATCTATATGAATCCCTGTCTGGAGGCCATCCGGGCGATTCTGGATATCACGGAATCCGATTATTCCTACGAGAGTGTATTCCGGTTTTTAAAAACCGGCATCACATCGCTGTCCATGGATGAGATCGAGCTTCTGGAAAACTATGTCTTAAAGAAGGGGATCCGGGGACGGAGCTGGTGGAGAAAGGTCTTTGAGACAGAGGATGCGGGAGAGACCGGAGTCGAAGCCATCGGCCGTCAGGTATCGGAGATGCTGGCACCATTTACGCAGGTACTGAAGGAAGCAGAGAAGGTACAGGATTATGTGGAGGTACTGAAACAGTTTCTGCAGAGCTTTGAGATGGAGAAGCAGCTGGAGGCGGCAGCGGATGATTATGAGGAACAGGGGAATCTGGTGCTGTCCAAGGCCTATGAGCAGATTTATGATAAGCTTACGAATATCTGGGATAAAATGACAGAGATTCTGGGAGAGGAAACACTGTCATCGGAAGAGTTCCGTAAGGTTCTGGAGACCGGATTAAATGATATTACGCTGGGCGTTATTCCACCGAGCATCGATCAGGTCATGATCGGGGATATAGAGCGAAGCCGTCTGAACCATGTCAAGGTGCTGTTTGTTCTCGGTATCAATGACGGTATCATTCCAAAGGCTGCCGGAAGCAGCGGAATCCTCTCAGAGGCCGACCGGGCGATTCTGGGACAGGAGCTGGAGCTGGCGCCGGATCCGAGAAGCCGTGTATTTACGGAGCAGTTTTATTTATATCAGAACCTGACGAAGCCGTCCGGAGAGCTGCATCTGATGTATCATATGCAGGATCAGGACGGAAATGAGGTGCTGCCGGCCTATCTGATCGGCCGGATCCGGAGAATCTTTCCGCAGCTGGAGGTGGACGGATATTCCACCAGAGAATTAAGCTGGGAGAACATTGAAACACCGGAGGACAGTACGGAGAATCTCATCGCTGCCCTGTTTCAGGAGAATCCGCTGTCGGAGGAAGAGGCGGGCCTCTGGAAGGAGCTGTGCAGCTATTATGAGAAGAATCAGCCGGAGCGGATCAGCCGGATTCAGGCCGGACTCTTATATAACAATCTGAACACGATCCTGTCTGCGGAAACGGCGGCACGATTATACGGTAAGGAGCTTCATACCAGTGTATCCAGACTGGAGACCTACAGTCGGTGTCCGTATCAGTTCTTTCTGGAATACGGCCTGCAGTTAAAGAAACGGGAGCAGAATGAGGTATCCTTAAGTGATATGGGAAGTCTTTTGCACCGCATTGTGGAAGGTGTATTTTCTCAGGTGGAGAAACGGAATGCAGAGACACTGGAGCTGTCGGATCCCGCAGAGAATGAATGGGAAACCGTAACGGATGAGGCACTGCTTCAGATGGTGGAACAGGAGATGCAGGAAGCTATTGCGCAGGAGGAGAAGGAGCATTTAAACCTGAGCGGCAGCAGCCGTCAGCTGATGGAACGGATCGGCAGAACCGCATCCTACGCAGTGCTGGATCTTAGAAACCAGCTGCTTCAGGGGCAGATGATTCCGTATCGGTTTGAAATGGCGTTCCCTTCCGAGGAGCTGGAGCAGGAGGGTGTCGATCTGGATACGACTCAGATCCGGCTTGGAAACGGAAGTCGGATGTTCCTGAAGGGTATCATTGACCGGATCGATATCTGTCAGGATGCAGAGCATGTGTATGTGAAGGTTCTGGATTATAAGAGCAGCGGAAAAACGATCGATGTGAATCAGGTGAATGCCGGACTGCAGCTACAGCTTCTGGTATATACCAATGTTGTCATGGAGGTATTGAAGAAACGGTTTCCGGACAAAGAAATCGTACCGGCAGGCTCCCTGTATTATGGCTTCCGGATTCCGATGGTGGAGAAGTCTGTCCGGGTGGCAGGCGAAGCACTGGAGCGGAAGATCAGCCGGGAAACCGCACTGACCGGTGTGATCAATCGGGAGGAGCCATGTATCACACTGCTTGGCGGCAATGAGATCCTTCCGGTGAAGGTGAAGAAGGTAGACGGCGAGGAGCAGATTCAGGAAAGTGATACCGTATTGACCGGTACGGAATATCATCAGCTCCTGGAAGAGGTGAACCGGACGGTGGCGGAGCTCGGAGAGGAGATTGCCGAGGGACAGATTCCGATACGGCCAGTACAGACCGGACGCACACTCCCGTGTGAATACTGTGATTATCAGGATGTATGTAAGATCGACTGCCGGGATGGCGGCAATCAGATCTATACGATAGCAGACCGGCAGGCTGCAAGGAAAGGAGGCAGAGACCATGCAGTGGACGAAGGAACAACAGGCAATCATTGATAACCGGCAGGGAACACTTCTGGTTTCTGCTGCGGCCGGATCCGGTAAAACCGCCGTACTGGTTCAGAGGATTCTGGAATGGGTGGTAACGGACGGAAGAAATATTGATGAATTTCTGGTCGTAACCTTTACCAGAGCGGCTGCCAGCCAGATGCGGAATAAGATCCGGAATGCACTGGAAAAGATACAGGAGGAACAGCCGGAGAACCAGCATATTGTAAAGCAGTTATCACTGATCCATCGGGCCAGCATTACAACCATTGACAGCTTCTGTAAAAAGATCGTAGATGATAACTTCCAGCTTCTGGATCTGGATCCTTCCATGCGGATCATGGAAGAGACAGAAGGGGTACTGATGGAGGAGGATGTGCTGACGGCGGTTCTCGAGCAGGCCTATGAGGAATGTCCGGAGCAGATGATGGAGCTGCATCAGTATTTGAACGCCATGCGTTCGGACGAGAATATCCGGAAGGTACTGCGCAAGATCTACCGGCAGGCGGAAAGCTTCCCATATCCGGAGGAATGGCTGAATGCGGCAAGGGCAGATGCCGGGATCATAGATGAAGAGACCATGAACGGTCAGCCGTGGATGCGGAGACTGGTGGCGGATGTTAAGCTGCGGATGGCAGAGGTGAAGGAGATTCCGGAACGGATCCGGGTAGAGTATGAGAATCTGGACTCGGAATACCGACCGAAAGCATACGGAAAATACTGTGATTATTTTGCAGAGGAATGCAGGATGCTTGAGATGATCGGGCAGGCAGAATCCTATGCGGAGCTGAAAGATGCCTTTGATAATTCATGGAGAACCTACAAGCGGTTCTCATGGAAAAACAGCGGCGTACCGGAATCGCATTATGCGACCGGATTATGGGAGGCCTACAGTCAGATCCGGAAGGAGGCGGCAGCACAGGTAGCAATGCCGATGCCTGAAATCCTGCGGCAGCAGGAGGAAACGGCCGGGGTACTGCAGACGCTGATCCGACTGACAGAGGCATTCCGTGCCGCATTTGCAAAGGAGAAGCAGCGGAAGAATTGTATGGATTTCGGTGATGTGGAGCATTATGCCCTGCAGGCACTGATGGCGCGTGACCCGGACGGAGAGCGGCACCCAACCGAGACGGCCGGACAGCTACAGGAGCAGTATACCGAGATCATGATCGATGAGTATCAGGACTCCAATGATCTGCAGGAAGCGATTCTGACAAGCATTGCCCGGAGGGATCCGGCGACCGGCGAGTATCGGAATATGTTTATGGTAGGCGATGTGAAACAGAGTATTTATAAGTTCCGGATGGCGAGACCACGGTTGTTTCAGGAGAAATATCAGCGTTTTACCGATGACCTGCAGGCTCCGGGAACCGGGCATAAGATCGAATTGAAGCAGAATTTCCGAAGCCGGGCAGAGGTACTGGAGTCTGCGAATCTGTTCTTCTATCAGATCATGACGGAGGCACTGGGCGGCATTGCATATAATGAGCAGGTGGCACTGGTTCCGGGCAGAGTCTTTCCGGCAAATGAGCGGGAGCAGATGTACCGGACAGAGCTTCTGATGCTGGATACCTGTTCGGCCGATCTATCGGAACAGGATGGAGAGGAAACACCGGCGGCAGCGGATACAGGCAGTGGCAGCAGACGAAAGGATATCGGCGATGAGGAAGAAACGCAGGATCAGATGATGCTGGAGGCACAGCTGACAGCCGTCCGGATTCAGGAGCTGTGCGGCGGAGAACAGGCATTGCCGGTCTGGGATGAGTCCATGCAGGCATACCGTCCGTGCAGATATCAGGACATTGTGATCCTGCTGCGGACGGTTCGTGGATGGTCGGATGTGTTCCGCAGTGTGCTGACCGATGCAGGCATTCCGGTAGATGCAGAGAGCGGTAAGGGATATTTCGACTCGGTAGAGGTGAAGGACATTCTCTGTATGCTGGCGGTGATCGATAATGCAAGGGATGACATTGCACTGGCGGGAGCCCTGCGCAGTCCGTTGGCGGCTGTGAGCAGTGAAGAGCTGGCAAAGATCCGCATCCGGCACCGGAGAATCAGCCTGTGGGATGCTGTGAACCGTTATGTGACAGAGACAGGCACGGACCAGGATACAGATCCGGGATTAAGGCAGAAGCTGGAGGCATTTCTGGAGCGGGTGATCCGGTGGAAGAAGCAGAAGTCGGCCTGTACGATCCGGGAGCTGATCTGGAATATTTTAAATGAGACCGGCTATTACGATTATGTGGGTGCCATGCCAAACGGTATGCGAAGACAGGGCAATATCCTGAAATTGATCGAAAAGGCGACCGCATACGAGACCACCAGTTACCGGGGGCTGTTTGACTTCCTGCGGTACATCGAGCGTGTGCGTGTGACGGAACAGGACTTCGGCGAGAGCAGAAGTCAGGAAAGCGGTGAGAATCAGGTTCATATCATGACCATTCATAAGAGCAAGGGCCTGGAGTTCCCGGTGGTATTCGTATGCGGCTGCGGAAAGCGGTTTAATCAGATGGATACGGAGGATACGGTTCTGGTGGATGCAGAGTGCTATCTGGGTGTGAATTATAAGAATCTGGAGCAGCATTATTATGAGAAGACCGCTAAGCGCAATTACCTGTCACGGTATATGCGGGAGGAGAACCTGGCAGAGGAGCTTCGAATCCTTTATGTAGCAATGACCCGTGCACAGGAGAAGCTGATCCTGGTAGGCAGTATCGACCGGATGACGGCTAAGAATAACGAGGTATACCGGAAGCTGTATGCAGACTATCTGGATCAAAAGACACCGGCGGTAAGGGAAGATACGGATATTCGGATGCTGCAGCCGCTTACCAAGACGCTGATCACGAAGTGTAATTCCTATCTGACCTGGTTTATTCAGGGAATTGGCCAGCTTACGAGCCGTGGAATCCGGCAGACCTGGATGGAATACCGGATCGTGGAGACAGGAAGTCAGGCACTGTATATAGAACGGACCGTACAGGATCTGTTACAGAGGGCGAAGGCATGGGAACAGTATGTGGCACATCCGGAATGTGCAGAGATCGCGGAACGGCTCGCAGAGCGTTTCGACTGGCGGTATCCGTATCCGTTAGCGGCGACCGGACGGGGCAAGCTGTCGGTATCGGAGATCAAAAAAATGAGTCAGATCGCAGATGATGAGGAATCGGAGCTCGGAATGGCACCGGAGCTTGGAGTGGAGCCGGAGTTTGGAATGGAAACGAAGCTCGGAATGGAACCGGCTTTGTCAGCGGAGGTCAGACAGCGCAGACGGCAGGAACGCAGGGAGCAGAAGAAACGGATCATGGCGGTTACGGACGGGGCAACCTATGGTACTCTGGTGCATTTGGTTATGGAAAAGCTGTCCTTTCAGCAGGCTGACAGTGAGCAGAAGATCGGGCAGGCACTTCAGACTATGGAGCAGGCAGGAATCCTGACCGGAGCAGAACGGAAGCGGATTCCGGTCGCACATATTTATCGCATGGTAAGCTCGGAACTGGGACAGCGGATGCAGGCGGCGGAAGGCCGCGGACAGCTGTACCGGGAGCAGCAGTTTGTAGCAGGCATTCCGATGAATGAGATCCATCCGGATACACAGGAAACCGATCTGGAGCTGATCCAGGGTGTGATCGATGCATATTTTGAAGAGGACGGAGAACTGGTTCTGCTGGATTATAAGACCGATGCGGTTTCGGCAGAGCATGGAGAAGAAGAACTGATAAACCGTTATTATACACAGCTTAAGTATTACAGAAGAACGCTGGAGCAGTTGACAGGAAAAAACATAAAGGAAACCTATATTTATTCATTCAGTCTGGAACGGACGATCCGGATTCCGGAAAATCTGTTTGGCAAACAGGCATAGACAGGTTATAATAGGCAATGGTCAGAAACATCTGACAGGAGGAGATTCATATGAGCAGAGAAAAACAGGAAATGGGAAACGTATCATTACTGGGAAATCAGGGAGTAAAATATCCGGATGATTATGCACCGGAGATGTTACAGACCTTTATTAATAAGCATCCGGATCATGATTATTTCGTGAAGTTTAACTGTCCGGAATTTACAAGCCTCTGTCCGATTACCGGACAGCCGGATTTTGCCACGATCACGATCTCATACGTGCCGGATATTAAGATGGTGGAAAGTAAGTCATTGAAGCTGTATCTGTTCAGCTTCCGGAACCATGGAGATTTCCATGAAGACTGTGTCAATATTATTATGGAGGATCTGATTCGGTTAATGGATCCGAAGTACATTGAGGTATGGGGGAAATTCACTCCGCGCGGAGGCATTTCCATTGATCCGTATTGCAATTACGGTAAGCCGGGAACACGCTGGGAGGCAGTTGCAGCCAATCGTTTAGAACAGCATGATCTGTATCCGGAAAAGGTGGACAATCGATAGTGAACAGAAAAGAAGCAGAGGAATATCTGTTAAATATTCCGAGATTTGCAAAGAAAACAACACATGAAAACTTAAGAGGGTATCTGAAGCTGCTTGGAAATCCGCAGGATCATATCCCGGCCGTGCATGTTGCCGGGACGAATGGCAAGGGCTCTGTCTGTGCATTTCTTACGGCGATTCTGGAACAGAAGGGATGTCGGGTCGGAGTGTTCACCTCGCCGCATCTGGTCAGGATGAATGAGCGGTTCCGGATCGGGCAGACCGTAATATCGGACGAAGACTTTGAACGGGTATTCGGACAGGTCCATGAGGCAGTCCGGACCGGAATGGAGCAGGGACTGATTCATCCGAACTTTTTTGAGTTTCTTTTTATGATGGCGGCATGCTATTATGCGGAGAGCAAGGTGGATCTTGTAATCTATGAGACCGGACTGGGCGGCAGACTGGATGCAACGAATGTGCTGCAACCGGTGCTTACGGTTATTACATCCATCGGTATGGATCACATGGAATACTTAGGAGATACGATTGAGAAAATAGCCGGAGAGAAGGCAGGTATTATAAAGGCCGGAGTGCCGTGTGTCTATCTGAACCGGCCGGAAGAGGCTGCACAGGTGATCGAGCAGACCGGAAACCGGATGCAGGCACCGTTAATCCGGGTCGAAAAAGAGCAGATAACCATAAAGGAAATCGGTGAAGAGACAATTGATTTTTCATATGGAAGCCAGTATGATAGGGAGTACAGGATTCCGAAAACAGCACTCTACCAGACGGAGAATGCCATGCTGGCGGTACGGGCGGCAGAATACCTTCTGCGGCAGGAAGCCGGGCCGGATGCGGAGACAGAGATACAGGATGTGATCCGGGCCGGACTGCAGGCTATGAAATGGGCCGGACGTATGGAAGAGCTGGAGCCGGGTATATATGTGGACGGAGCTCATAATGAGCCGGCGATCCGGGCGTTTTGCGACACCGTAAGCGGACTGTATGCGGATAAGGATATTATTTTGGTGTTTGCAGTAGCCAGTGATAAGCAGTATAATAAAATGATACATATTTTATGCGAGCGTCTGCCGTTACAGCAGGTGATCGTGACATCGATCGGTGGGAAGCGGGCGACTCCGCTGGAGATCGTAGAAGAACAGTTTAAGCGGGATACCGGAGCCGTAGTCCGGATCGTTCCGGAACCGGGACAGGCATTGAAGGCTGCCAGACAGCTGCTGACCGGACATAGCCGTGTATTTTGTGTCGGTTCTCTGTATCTGGTAGGAGAACTGGAAGCCGAGAAGGAGGATTAGGCGTGATTAATTTTGATGAAGAGATTAAGAAGTTTAAGCCTGCAGCAGAGATGAATCAGCTGGAGGATACGATATATAAGAATGATTTCAGCGATGTGGCAGATGTACTGATCGAGGTCATGAAGCAGGCACAGCAGCCACCACAGAATAAAGAATAGATAGGTGTGAAGGATTATGAATTGTTTACATTGCGGAGCACCTGTACTCATAAATGATGTGTGCAGTGAGTGTGGATTAAAACAGGAATATCTGATTCGTGCATGGAACACCTCTCTTTACTATTATAATGAGGGACTTTCAAAGGCAAAGAATCGGGATCTGACCGGAGCAGAGGAAGCATTGAAGACCTCTCTGCGGTACAGTAAGCTGAATATAGATGCCAGAAACCTTCTGGGACTGGTATATTACGAGAGCGGACAGGTAGTGGAGGCTCTGATGGAATGGGTCATCAGCTCCAACTATCAGGCGGAGGAGAATCCGGCGGTCCGGTATCTGAAGCTGGTACAGGGGAATCAGAATAAGCTGTCAGCCTATGATCAGGCAGCGAAGAAATATAATCTGACCCTTCATTATGTAAAGCAGAAGCAGGATGACCTGGCGTTGATCCAGTTAAAAAGGATCTTAAGCTCGAATCCGCATTTCGTGAATGCGTATCTGCTGCTGACACTGGTTTATATGCGGGCAGGCTCGATGGAAAAGGCACGGAAGGCCCTGCAGCGGGTATTAAAGATCGACCGCTACAATCCGCGGGCACAGGAATATCTGGATACGATCAATCAGAGTGAGAAGCAGCATGGATATAACAGCTATGAGGCAGAGGAAGATGACACTTCGGATCTGCCGCCAATGGACTTAAACGGTGAAAGTGACTGGGAGTCTGAGGAAGAGCTGGACGGAGAAGAGACTGCAAAGCGGAAGATCCGGGAGATTATTGAACGGGGTGCTGCGGCAGAGGATGTCGGACAGGACTCCAATCTGGAGATTGGCAACTATCAGGAGATCAAGTACGGTAAGCATAATGTATTATATCTGTGTGCCGGACTGGTGCTTGGAGTGGCAGCCATGTTTTTCCTGTTTATGCCGAATCGGATCAAAGCGGTGCGGAATGAGAATCTGCAGCTGAAGTCATCCTACAGTGCAGAGCTGGCAAGCAAGAACGAGCAGATCGCCAATATGCAGGAGAAGGCAGACGATCTTCAGGCGAAGATCGATGAGCTGCAGGGAACCATCGGAAAGATGAACGAGGCAAACAACGGAACCAGTCTGGATAACAATCTTCTGACGGCTCTGCAGGCATATATGACCGGAGACCGGGAAGCAGCGATCGCAGCACTGGGAAATGTCGATTTAAGTAATACAGAACTGTCAGAATCGGCAAGAGCCTGTGCACAGACGGTAGTAGATAACTGTGCGGATATTCTGGATCCATACCGGAGTGCAGGCATGACCGCCTTCGGTGCAGAGAACTATGCGGAGGCGATTACCCAGCTTAAGGTATATTGCAACCTGAAGCCGGATGACGTGGAAGCAAGATATAATCTGGCAAGTGCGTATAAGAGTACCGGTGATCTGGCATCTGCGAATGCGTTGTTTGACGATATTAATAAGCGGTTCCCGGATTCGGAATATGCGAACCGGGATGAGAACGGAAGTACAGAAAACAGTACAGGTACAAGCACGGAGAGCAGTACGGAAGCCGGCGGCACGACAGCAGCAGAAGGTACTACGCAGGCAGAATAAGACGGCCGGAACAATTCAATATGGTTTGTTATTCATAAAAGCAAAAGAGAAACCTTGAAACTGAGGTTTCTCTTTTTTAGTTTATCACAGTTATGGCGGCGGGAAAATGCGGCATGGTTTGACGGCATTTGACGATCGACGATCAGGAGGCAGAGATATGGAATATGAATTAAAGCTGGAGCAGGAGTGGCTGTGGATATTGCTTCCGCCGGAGGTGGATCATTATCAGGCAGAACAGCTTCGAACTGCGGTAAAGGAGAAAATGCAGGAGCGATATGTGAAATATGTGGTGTTTGATTTTCAGAATACCGTCTTAATGGACAGCTCCGGAATCGGGTTGATCACCGGGCGGTATCGGGAGCTGGCAGTCAGAGGCGGACAGGTGTATGTCAGTCATGTCAGCCGGGAGATGCAGAAGGTGCTGACACTATCCGGAATCTACCGGATCGTAACACCGTTGGAGCAGGTAATGACATCCGGAGATTGATTCCGGCAATGGAGCAGAATAAAAAGGGCATGATCATGCGGATAATAAGGAGGATACAATGGGTAACACGAATGAAATGATGGTTGAATTTGATGCAGTGGGAGAGAATGAAGGCTTTGCCAGAGTGGTTGTGGCGGCGTTTGTCTCCCGGCTGAATCCTACGTTAGAGGAATTAGGTGATCTGAAGGTGGCGGTCTCGGAGGCGGTGACCAATGCGATCATTCATGGCTATGATTCTCAGATAAAACATGTGGCAGTGACAACAGACCATGACACCGTACAGATCCGGGTGCATATAACAGAGCATACTGTAACCGTTCAGGTGAAGGATCACGGACGTGGTATCCCGGATATTACGCAGGCCATGGAGCCGCTGTTTACGACAAAGCCGGAGGAGGAACGCTCCGGTATGGGATTTTCCTTCATGGAGGCATTTACGGACCGGCTGCTGGTAGAATCGGAGCCCGGACAGGGAACGTGTGTCACAATGGTAAAAACGATGGGAGTGCAGGATGGACAGGACAATTGAACTGATTAAGCTTGCGAAGGAGGGAGATAGAAAGGCACGCGAGCAGGTGGCAACCGAGAACCTCGGACTGGTATGGAGCGTCGTCCGGCGCTTTGCAGGGCGGGGCCATGAGCTGGAGGACCTGTATCAGATCGGCTGCATCGGACTGATGAAATGCATTGATAAATTTGATCCGACCTATGATGTGAAATTCTCGACCTATGCAGTTCCCATGATCATGGGGGAGGTCAAACGATTCCTGCGGGATGACGGAATGGTGAAGGTGAGTCGTTCTCTGAAGGAAACGGCATATAAGGTCTATTCCACCAGAGAGCAGATGATGAATGAGCGTGGAATCGAGCCGACGCTGGAAGAGCTGGCGAGTTCTCTGGAGATTGAGAAGGAAGATATTGTGCTCGCTCTGGAAGCCAGCTCTGAGGTAGAATCCATATATAAGACCATTTATCAGAATGACGGAAATTCCATCTATCTGATCGATAAGCTGGTGAGCAGCGAGGATGAAAGTCAGCAGGCGGTTGACCAGCTGGCACTGGAGGAACTGCTGGGGCAGCTGGAGGAAAAGGAACGCAGTATCATAAGAATGCGCTACTTTGAGGATAAGACGCAGACGGAGATTGCCGGACTTCTGGGAATATCCCAGGTACAGGTATCCAGAATCGAAAAAAAGGTACTGACCAAAATGCGGGAACAGATGAATCATGGAAAAAGTTCCCAGGACGAATTAAAAAAATAAAACATAGAAACTGAAATCCCGGAAATACTACTCGTAAATGAAGAAGTCGAGGAGTGTGGATGGAATTATGCAGAAAAAACGGTATCAATGGATATGGTGGCTGCTGGCACTGGCAGTACTGGCGGGAATCCTGTGGCTGTTCAGTATCAGACAGACCAGGTCGGATTATGTCGATGGAACGCTGGTGATGTATATGGAGGAATCGACACCTGAGACCAAGGGAGGTGTTCTGATATGTCAGAAACCATTTATCTGAATGTACAGCAAAGCTCTGCGATCAACCGGCCGGTAGTGCGGCTGCAGGATGTTGCGGAGGTGTTCTGTGAGAATAAGAGTGTCCAGAAGCAGGTACAGAAGCTGATTCTGACGGAGTTTAAGGGAAATCAGGAAACCAAGCAGGTGTTTTCCACCTGTTATCTGATCCGGCAGATATCCGTAGCCGTTCCGAACTGTCAGGTGGAAAGCATCGGTGAAACAGAGTTTATCGTATATTATAAACCAGTCGGGAAACCGGCGAAATGGAAGGACTGGGTGAAGGGAATCCTGGTGGGGCTGCTGGCATTTTTCGGTGCGGCATTCTCCATTATGACCTTTAACACGGATGTAACCACGCCAGAGCTGTTTGACCAGATCTACCTGCTGTTTACCGGGAAAGAGGCTGATGGTCCCGGTGTGTTGCAGGCGGCATATTCGATCGGTCTTTTTCTGGGAATCATTCTGTTCTTCAACCATGGTGGAAAGTACAGGTTGACCAATGATCCGTCCCCGCTGCAGGTACAGATGCGCCAGTATGAGCAGGGGGTTAATCAGACCTTTATCATAGATGCAGAACGAAACGAGGACAGTCAGGATGTGGATTAAAACATGCCTGATGGCAATACTCGGACTGGCGGCAGGTGGCGCGATCGCCGGAGCCTATGTTGCATTCATGGCATCCCTCGGAGTGTATACGAGACTGGAGGGCTGGGCAAACTACGGCCGGCATACCATGCGGCTGGAGACCCTGATCCTGCTTGGAACAACGGCGGGAAATCTGCTGACGCTATATGAGATTCCGGTACATCTCGGACAGGTCGGGCTGGCAGTCAGCGGGCTGCTGTTCGGAATGTTTACTGGCTGTCTGGCGGGAGCACTGGCAGATGTGGTGAAGCTGTTTCCGATTCTCTGCCGGAGGGTATCTATCCGGAAGGGCCTGCCCTATATCATTGTAGCAGTCGGAGCCGGGAAGCTGGTCGGAAGCTGGATCCAGTTCTTCTGCTTTACAAATCCATCATAAAACATTATAAGGCATCGAAAAACGGTACCGGCTTATACCGGTTTATAACAGTCAATAAGACAGAAATCAAGAAGCGAAAGGCGGATGAAATTATGCTGAAGGAACCAAGTAATGAAGAATATAATGCGTATGTGAAGGCTGTGACGCCCAAACACAGCTGTTTATTGAACTGCCTGAAGGCCTTTCTGGTCGGCGGTGTGATCTGTACGATCGGGGAGGTGATCTCCCAGCTGCTTCAGAAGCAGGCCGGACTGGGGATAGAGGATGCGGGCAGCTATGTATCGATGCTGCTGGTCCTGACCAGTGTTATCCTGACGGGTTTTAATCTCTATGGATCACTGGCAAAGTTCGGGGGAGCCGGGGCACTGGTCCCGATCACCGGATTTGCAAACTCTGTAGCGGCACCCTGTATTGAATATCAGAAGGAAGGACAGGTATTCGGTATCGGAGTAAAGGTATTCACGATTGCCGGGCCGGTCATCCTCTACGGTATCTTTACAAGCTGGGTCCTGGGACTGATCTACTGGATCTGGGGAATGCTAAGGTAAACAGACTGGAAATCAGAGAATCAATACAACGTATCGCAGGTACCGAAATAGTATCTGGGATACGTTTTTTTTTATAACAGTAAGGGAAAATGGTTATTATTTGGAGAAAAATGGCATTTACATATTCCGGCAAGTAGTGTATAGTGGGTGTGAATTTTGGAGGTGACAATATGGCAAACGGAAAAACTTCAATGTCTGCATGGCTGGCGGGAACCCTGCCGCAGAAGCAGATGTCAGAGGCATTCATCAACAGTATATTTCTTGCATTGTCCGGAGGCTTTCAGGATGCATATACATATTTTACAAGAAATAAGGTCTTTTCCAACGCACAGACCGGAAATGTCGTGCTGATGAGTGAGCATTTCATGAAGGGAGAATGGCAGGATGGTCTGAAATATCTGATCCCGCTGTTCGCATTTGCGGCCGGAGTATTTGTGGCAGAACAGATTCAGGCGAAGTTCCGGCTGTCGCAGAAGCTGCACTGGAGGCAGGGCATTCTGCTGATCGAGATCCTGATTCTGGTGATGGTAGGATTTATGCCTGAGAGCCTGAATATGCTGGCAACGGTTCTGGTATCCTTTTCCTGCGCCATGCAGGTACAGGCATTCCGGAAGGTGGATGGATACTCGTATGCGAGTACGATGTGTATCGGAAATCTGAGAAACGGAACCGCATCCCTGTCCATGTATCTGCGTGAACGGAAGCCGGGACTTCTGAAGCAGGCACTTTATTATTTCGGTATTATCCTGTTTTTTGCGATCGGTGCCGGGCTGGGAGGAATCATTTCCACGAAGTTCGGATACCGTGCGATCTGGGTATCCGGTGGGTTATTACTGATTAGCACATTACTGATGTTCCTTGAAAAGTTTCGTGGGAAATTAGAAGAATCATAAAGAAAATCGGACTGGGAAAAATGTACGAAAAAAGTGTGAAAAAGGAAGAAATATAATTGCTTTTGATGAATAAACCATTGACG
>CABQJA010000006.1 GCA_902464345.1 uncultured Clostridium sp. | reverse complement strand
CTTTTTTTATATTTGCCTGCACTAATTTATGAAAAATATAATCATAAATACGGTCAAAATCTTCTGCCACCGGATATTTATGATCCAGGGTTGTCTGCAACTCCACAATAATCTTACGTGCCTTCTGGATATTTATATTAGCTTTTTCATAATCCTTCTTCTCAATGGCGCCCATTGCAATATTGCAGAATTTAATTGTTCCTTCATACAACATCAGAGTAAGCTCTGCCGGTGTCGCTGTTTCAACTTTTCTGGCTCCATATGCCTGTGCTGCATTATTAATCATACCGTCACCTCAATACCTTATAACTTCTTTTCAGCTCCGTTTTCTCCTTACTTTGAACCGGTTCCAAACAGACTGGATAAGCTGGACTGGCTGGCCTGCAGTTCTGCCAATGCAGATTCCATTGCTGCGAATTGCTTATAATAACGATCCTCTACATCATTCATCTTCTCCTGCAGCTTCTTGATCTTGTCATCATAGCTACTGATCTCTTTATCCATCTGCTTATCATTGTAGAACGTCAACGCACTGCTCAGATCAGAGCCTTTCATAGCCTTCTGGAAGTTGGTATATAATTCGCCTCCCAGACTGCTGAGGGTCTGGATCAATGCATCCGGATCATTCTCGATCGCTGTTCTTAATTTATCATCATAATCCTTATATTCTGCATCCTCAGAATCGCCATTGATATGCAGCTGTCCGTATTCATTCCACTTACCGGTATTAATACCGAAGGATGCCAATGAATACCGCTTAGTAGAGCCATCCGTCCCTGTATATTCTATTGACTTATTTAATGTGATTCTCATGGATGACAGCAATGAACTGATCGTATCATCCCGGCGAAGCAGGGAATCCTTGATCTTCTTCTCCCACTCCTCTACTTCCGTATCTGACATTTTTTCCTTCTCATCACTGGTCAGCGGATTATAGTCTCTGGCACTTTCCGCATTATATAATGTACTCATCTCTTTGATCAGAGAATTATACTCTTTCACAAAGTCCTTAACCGCCTTATAGATGGTATCCGTATCCGTTGACACCGTCATCCGGATTGGATTGTCTTTTATAACAGTTCCCTGATCATCCTTCGTTACTGTCACATCATTAACTGTGAAGTTTAAACCATTCAGGCTGAAATTATTGGAAGACTGCTGGAAGGTTGCTCCATTGTAAACTACAATAGCATCGGCAGCGTCTACTTTTGTTGCGGATGCTGCATCCAGACCGAGCTTTGATACCGCATCAGCATTATCAGCAGTTAACGTAAAGTCATAAGCTGCACCGGACTCTGCAGAGTTTACAAAGAACCGTCCCTGCTTCTCATCATAACTGGCTGTTACACCCATCTTGGAAAACTGGGCTGCCAGACTCTTAAGGGTTGTCGTCTGATCGATCGTGTAAGTATATGTCTTTGCATCGTTGCCACTGCCTACGGTCATAGTATAGGTCGTTCCATCTGCGATGCCCATATCAGTCAGCTTTGTGCTGCCGGTTACTGCTGCCGCCGTATCAGATACTGTCTTTACGTGGAACGCACTGTTCATGGTCAGAATGTTCTCTCCGGCATCACTCTTCTTCTGACTGACTGTTACGCCATCCTTGCTGATCCCCAATGCCTTTGCAGCATCGTCATCCGCTGTTTTCAGTGTATAATCAATACCGCCTTCATAGCCGGTTACAGTACCGTCTGCACCCTTTACTTCCTGTGCGGTATTGTTCACAAACTCCAGGGCACCCTTTGTCGCATTGTAGCTAACGGTCATATTAATGCCTTCGTCTTTCAGCGACTGATTCATATTATCAATTACACTCTGAAGTGTACCATCCGAGCCTGCCTGTGCAGTGATTGTCTTGGTAACTGTAGCTTCCTGTCCGTCCGGACCGGTCGTCTTATAAGAGATTTCAAAGCTCTTTCCGTCTAATTCCAGATCATAGCCCTTTGAATCCTTTAAATCACTCAGCTTCACGTCTGCATTCTCTGCCGCTACATACGATGTCGTGTTAAATGCCTTGTTCTGCAGACTGGCACCTGTCAGATAGGCAGAGCTTGCCAGCTGCTTTACAGACAGTGTATGTACACCATTCACTGCACTGTTACTGCTGGTTACCTTTATCTTTGAATCGTCGGTTGATTCTACCTTCTTCGCCTTATAGGTACCTACGGATTTAAAATTACTTAATGCCCCTGTATAGAAGGAATACAGCTTCGTATTCAGGGAAGACCATGCTTCCTTCTTCCACTTCAGCTTCGTTTGCTCTTTCTGGGCATTCTCAACCTTCGTCTTATGTCCGCTGATCATCTGAGTAATCAGGGTCTCTGTATCCAATCCGGATATCAGACCTGTCATTCTCATTGTCATAACTATCCCTCCTAACGCTTCTCATCCACAAGGATACCTGCCAGCTCCAATGTCTTGGCAATCATATCCAATGTTTTCTCCGGCGGTATCTCACGGATCACCTCACCGGAAGCCTGATCTAATACCTTAATCGAAATCCGCTTTGTTGCTTCATGATATGAAAACTGACACTCTGTATGTGTCGGCCGGATCTTCGCATTAATATCCCGAATCGCATTCTCAACCTTCTCTTTCGATACTTCCTGAATCGGGATGCCCTCATCAGATAACTGCTCCTGATTTTCCTGTCCGGATGTATCTTCACTACTGCTCTGCTGTTTCTCCGATGTCTGCGCAACTCTTGCAAAATTATCTGCTGCAGCAGTTACACTCTGTACACCTGTAATTTCCGGGACCACCGGTGTCGCCGTTTTCGTAGTAATGTTGCGAACACTGCTTGCCGTCATCCCTGACTCAATTCCACCTACTCCCATGATTATCCACCTCCATGTGATAATAAACAATTAGTTTCATTCTTCAATATATAATATCGACCATATGTGATAATATCTTAACACATATGGTCATATTTTTCCATGCTCTACGGTTAATTCTATAACAAGTCTTTCAGGTTTTTGATTGCATCCGCCTGCCGGATTGCCTCCTTATTGGCATCTGTAATCTGCACATACAGCTCTTTCCGGTATACCGGAACGGATTTCGGTGCATTGATACCGACTTTCACCTGATCTCCTTTGATTTCCAGGATTGTGATTTCGATATCATTTCCAACTATAATCGATTCGCCTTGCTTTCTGGATAATGCTAACATAATCACTCACCCGCCTTTTTTTTCTGAATTGCTTCATATACATTAAATTTTGCTTCATAATCCGGGTTCTCAACAATGATCTGCTCACCCTTGCAGGTCCTTGAATTGATCACGATTGGCGCCTTCATATTCGCAGTTACTCTTGTTACATCGGAAGATACGATCATAGTTAACAGCACTACTATATCTTCATCAGCCGGATTATCGATCACTTCCAGCCACTCATCCTCGATCACCGGATTATACTCATCCAGAACGGCAAACGGTTCGATCACCGGCAATGCCAGATATGGGTCCTCCATAGACTGCAGCCAGCGGATCGCCGTATCAGAGCCACGTTCCTCATCATAAATGATCGCAAATTTATGCTTGTCACTGATTCCAATGATACCATTCGGGAAATCTAATACCTTATCATCGTCAATCGTTACTTCACCAAATAATCTCGTTTGTGCTACCATATAACCTCTCCTTTACTATCCGGGGATCCCGTTTCTGTGTATGCCCTTCTTCCATCTGCTCCTTACAGGAAATCCAACAGTGTCTTCTGAAGAACATTACCCGTTACCTGTAATGCGGCATTATAGATAACAGCTGCGGATGAAAATTCAATCGCCTTATCTTCATAATCTACCTCTTCGTTGGATGACATCAATTCCGTAAAGTTTGTATACTGCTCTGCAACACGGGATGCAATCATATCAAGCTTTGATGATCTCGCACCGGAGTCTGACTGCAGGGATGTTACATCTGTCTGGAAGTTCTGGAATACCGAAATATGCTGATTAAACAGGGTCCGCATCTCCTGATTTTTCATCTTTACTTCATTCTCGGCATCCGAGATCATGTAATTCAACTGTTTTATTGCCGTTGTATCATTGGAATATTTCGGATTAGTCAGCATTCCCTTTAATTCAGCCAGTCGTGACTCAGCATCCGCAACCTCTTCCACTTTATCTGCCAATTCATCAATCGACCGTCCTATGTCATGAGTGATCAGATCCCGGCCAAGCGTATTTACTCGAATCTTCTGATTAAAATTAACCTCATATTCTATGTTCTGATCTTCATCCGTAATCTCAAAGTCTACCGTTTCTCCGGTTGCCTTATTCGTCTGTACACAGTTGAAATAATGCTCCGGCCGCAGATCATTTGCCTTAAAGTCTTCCTTTGTATAGGTGATCGATATATCCTCTGTATTCTGCAGCTTCGTATAAGTGTTCTTACCAAACACGATCTCACCGGTCTCAGGAATGTAACGCACCTCGTTATCACCGACATTCTTATAATAATCTGTACGCTGTGTGCTGTCCAGAGTTCTTGTTACGGTAAGTTTCTGCTGCACGCCTGTCTCGTCTACATAGGTAATAACGGGTGTCTTCGTTTCATCCAGAGAGTCATATCCAAGCCGCAGGCGATATGACGTCTGCTGTTCCGGATAGGATGCCGTTCCATATGTTTTGTTTCCATTTAAATATTGATCCAAATCTGCAGGATCGACCGCATTTACGGTGGCCGTCTTCACATCGATATCACCCTTATCCAGCTTCTCTGTAATCTGATAAGAATATTTCGTGGCGTCACTATCTGTAAAGATCAGACTGGTATCTGTTTTATATCCGGAGAAAATATAACGTCCGGCATAGGTAGTGTTTCCTTCTGAATAGATCATATCCTTATAAGCCCGGATTGTTTCTGCGATTGCCGAACGGTTATCGTTATTAAACGAATCCGTTGCTCCCTGCGTGCAATATCCGGACATATATTCAACATAGTTGGAAATACTGGTAATGGAGTTCTCTGTCAGCTCCATCCAGGAGTTCGCATCCTTAATATTCTTCTGCTTATACTGCTGCAGCTGGCTGACTGTATTTCTGAGCTTTAAGGCACGGACTGCTACGACCGGATCCTCGCTGGCCCGCTGGATCTTCTGCCCGGTTGTCAGCTGCTGAATTAAGGTATCTACTTTATTGGTACTTGTCTGCAGATTTCTCAATGAGTTATTACTCATCATCTGATTGGTTACTCGCATCTTCTATTCCTCCTGTCCGATCTCTTATACGCCTGTTCCGTTAATCAGCTTATCGTAAATCTCATCCAGAACTGACATCACTTTACATGAAAGGTTATAACCGTTCTGCTGAATGATCAGATTGGAGGCCTCCTCATTGGAATCCACACTGGACTCAGACAGTCGCTGCTGATTAATGCTATATACTATGTTATCCTGATGCTGGGAAGATATCTTACATTTCTTCGTCTGGACACCGATGTTTGAAATCAGTGATTCCAGATATTGACTCGGGCTTCCCTGCTTAAATATATCGGTATTGGTAAGGCTGTCCTGAATCTTATGAAGAATAGCACAATCCTCCACATTGCCCTGCTCAATTGCCCGTTTATCGGATACAACCACCTTGTTCGGGTCCTTCATGACATCATCATGAATGCTCCAGTTCAAAGCAGTCAGCCGATAATAAGAAGCTTTCTTAGACTGAAAGGATGTATTTCCGGTTGTTCCTGACAGATCCATACTTTTACCGTCTACATTTAAAGCATTCAGCATATCCAGCCCCTGTTTTCCATCCGCATCCACGCCGGAGCTGCACAGATCATTGATGTATCTGGAGAACGTCCGGACAAACTCATTTAACTTACTCATACAATACGGAACACCCTGAAAGTCCACATTTTTACCAACCCGTGCGGTTACACCGGTATTAATATCTGCCGGATTCGCTGCCACTCTGGTTGTGCCATCCGCTGCCAGCACCTGCAGATTCTGGAATGTATAGCCGGTAATCTCCCCGGTTGTATTATCATATTCCGCAGTAAAATTATCATAATAATAGTCTTTTCCGCCAATGGTGATCTTACCTTCATCCGCTACGTTCAGAGTATTCAGTGTAAAGGTCTTGTCTGTCTTCATCGTCACATATGGGCCATCCGCATTGAAACCGGATGCTACAGACTTTCCCACAAATCCATTGTTATTATTTCCGTCCCGGACAGCTACAAGTCCTGCAAGCTTTCCGGTCAGACTGGAACTAACAATGTCAAACTCATCGCCCGGTGTTCCGTCTGCATTCTTCCATGCAAGCTCGTACAATCCATCAATATCGGTCTCATTTACTTTTTCATCCCGCGGAACTACCATTAACTGCCGACACTGGAGATCATCCAGCAACATTTCTCCATTGATACGCACCACAAATCTGGTTGCTCCGGAATCATGTCCATCTTCCGCCAGAATCGGTATCTCTTCTGTGGATACATTCACCAGCTCCGATAATTTATCCACCAGTACCATTCTCTGATCCCGCAGATCATTGGCGTTTCCGGCCCGCAGCTCGATATTGTTGATCTGATCGTTTAACGTAAACAGCTCCTTGGCAATGGAATTGATCTCACCTACCCGGACCGCGATCTCATCATTTAAGCTCCGCTGTGTGATCTGCAGATTATTTGCGATCTCATTGAACAGCTCTGTATAGCTCTTAAAGTCATTCACATACTGTACCCGTGTGGTCGCACTGGATGGATCATCTGCCAGATCCTTCATGGAGTTCTGAAGTTCCGTCAGCAATGAAGTATATCCGGTTGCGGAATTCATCTCATTAAAATATGTCTCGATTTCATACGTATAATCATATTTCGTGGAAAACTCTCCGCCCAATGCATTGCTGTTCCAGTATTTCACATCATAATAGGAATTCCGGATCTGCTTAATGTCTGTAACTGAGACACCGGTTCCCTGCATGCCGGCTGAGTTGTTCAGCCGTAATGCGGAGGATGCTTTTCCGATTACCTTCTGTCTGGAATATCCCTCTGTCTCTGCATTGGAAATATTATGTGCAGTTGTATTTAATGATGCCTGATAATAATTCAGACCGGATCTTGTTGTATTCAGTCCTAAAAATGTTGATGGCATTTTTTCACATCCTTTTCCTTTGGGGTTCTAATCCCATTATCCCAGTTTTTCTATAATATGCTCTATCATCTCGGATACCACTGTAATGTATCTGGATGATGCGTTATATGCATGCTGATATTTGATCAGGTTGGTCAGTTCATCATCCGATGAAACTCCCACAACCTCCTGCCGCTGATTATTCACCTCATTCACCAGGCCTGCCTGCTTATTCGCTACAGATGAATAAGTATATCCCTTATTGGCAAAATCACCGACCATGGATGAATAATAATTATTGTAATTATTCATAACCAGCGTATTCGGATCCAGCGTTGAGAAATTCTTATTCCAAAGCTCCAGCAGCTGATTGGCGATCTCCTGATATTCCTCTCCGCTTACCGTTGTCAGCGGAAGCAGGGACGGATTCTTCACCAATGCATCATTAACCTCAAGCTGTCCCAGTGTATACAGAGAATAATAATCATCGGCATCCTCTTCATTGTATACCTGGAAAGTATCTGTTCTGGTCTGTCCATTCTCATCCGTGTACGTAATGGTCTGTGTCCGATACCGTTCGGTACCCTTCCGGACAAACAGCTCTGTACCCTGTACCTCGTTTCCTTCGCCATAACCCTTACCAGCCTTATCCGTATCCAGTACCTGATAGGTGTTTCCGTTCACATCCGTAATCGTCTTATTCGGACACAGCACGTTATTGATCTCGGTCACCATTCCATGGATCAGGTTGTCGAACTGAGATATCAGACTCGCTACATCCCGGTTGCTGAGGGAACGATTATACTCATTCAGTGCTATCTGATAATCTGCCTCTGTCTGATACTGTTCCCGGAACGGAATATCCGTATAATTCGGTGTATAGTCTCCGCGTGCGGAAAGCATACCCTTCAATGAACCGGCATCTGTATTATCCCCTTCCACGATCGTTCTTCTCAGGTTAAATACTTCACTGTCATCCGCCTTCCAATATACTGTCAGCAGATCCGATCCGGCTTCTACCGGTCTGGTGTCCATCTCAAATACCCGGTCCTCTGCTACCAGCAGATGCTCCTCGGCATATACATTGACAATGCCATTTGACTGTTCCTTTATGTCAATCGAAACCAGCTTCGACAGCTCATCCAATGCCAGATTTCTGGCATCTCTGTAGTCGTTTGCCGCTTCTATATTTCCTGCTTCGCATTTCAAAACCTGTTCATTCAGATCATAAATCTGCTTTGCCAGTTTATTGATCTGATTGGTCTTATCCTGAATCTCTGCATTCAGGTTCTTCTGATAACTCACCAGCTGGGAATATATCTCATTCGCCCGGTCAACAAAGGCTCCTGCGGTTGAAACCAGTGCGGTTCTTTCTACCATTCCGTTTGGTGTCTTCTGAACCTCCTGCACCGCATTCCATAGATTCTTCATATATTCCTGGAAGGTACTGCCTTCCGTTTCACCAAAATACTCTCCAACCTCAGCTATGATTCCGCTCTTGGTCTCATAATAATTCTGGCGGCTGGTCTGAAGGCGGAACTTCTGATCCAGATATTTATCCCGTGTAGTTCTGGTAGCCTCTACTCTGGTTCCCAGTCCGGTCTGATTGACTCCAACCTTCGTATATCCAAGCTTCTGATAAGCAAGATCCGTAAGGACTACCTGCTGTCTGGAATATCCGGCAGTGTTCAGATTTGTCAGATTGTGTGCAGTTGTATTAATGGCATTCTGATGTGCCTGTAATCCGGAAGTACCGATGTACATCCTTCCCATAGTTCCTGACATTTCTTCATCTCCTTAGCTCTTGCTGTCAAACTGTCTGTGTTCAATCCCTAACATATCACCGCTGTAAGACTTCTTATCATAATTCGCCGTCTCCGGTGCCTGCCCTGCCGTCTGAAGTACATTAATACTGAACTCTGTCATTTCAAGTGCATTCTCCAGTAATTCACGGTCATGGGCATTCGTCTGCTGAAGTCTCAGTACAACCGTGCGAAGCCGCTGATGCAGCTCGCTTAATGGTCTGCTGAACTCCGGCTGTTTCTCCATAATACGGACAATATCAGCAATGGTCATTGTCTTCGGGTTCTGATTCAAAACCACGGCAATATTATTCACGATATTCTGTCTCTTTTTTTCCAGGATCAGAATATCATCTACTACATTCTGCTCATGCTCTGTAATCTTCTGCAGAGCCTCAATATCGCCTTTTACAATTGTCTCTGTCTTCTTGTCTGAAACCTGATCGAGTGCTTCATATATCTCACACTCCTGTTCCATTACCTGAATCAATTCTTCAATCAAACTAGCCATGCTGATCTTTAATCCTTTCTGCTAACAGTTAAAATCCTCGGTTATTGTATGCGGAAACCAGCTTCTCAGCAAAGCTTTCATTGCTGACCTCATAGGTTCCGTTCTGGATTGCTGTCTTGATCGCATCAACCTTCTCCTTACGCACATCCGGCGTCTTTGCAAGGGCTGCCTTCGCGATCTGCATATCCTTACCGATAGAAGAAAATGATACCTGATCCATGGTACCTGTACTGCCGACATTGCTGGTTCGTCCGGTCTTTTTAGACTTTCCTGTGCCATATATCTGACTGATCTGGTTATAAGCATCTATTCGCATAATAGCCACCTTCCTCCTTGAAATTCATTCTTCTATACAATATGTATCGTCACTTTCTTTATTTTCTTTAGCCTCATATTATAAAAAAACACCTGTAATCTCCGATATGCCCCCTGTCCGTTTGACAGAGGTATATCATTACCACAGGTGTTCCGTTTTTATTTTGTTTTTATTTTGTTTCCGTTTGTTTTTCTTTATTTGTTTCTCTATGATCATTCACCCAATGAAGTCTTTTCGGATACAACGACCTTCTGGTCATAGCAGGTGAACATTTCATCCACCTGTTCCTGCTTCATCTTCGGTGTCACAAGACTGACGAGCGGAACCACAATCAGACTGGCAACCATTGCAATCGCTCCGGCATTGATCGGAGATGCGATGAATTTAAAGAACATATTGGATACCGTCAGACCGACACCGACAATAAAGCTTGCCCAGACAGATGCCTTGGTAATCTTCTTGGAGTACAGGCCATACATAAACGGTGCCAAGAATGCTCCTGCCAGGGCGCCCCATGAGATACCCATAAGCTGTGCAATAAATGTCGGCGGATTTAATGCGATCACGACTGACAGAATGATAAAGAATGCGATCAGTACCCGCATCACGATCAGCTGTGTTTTTTCCTTCATATCCTTTACAATGGTTCCTTTAATGAAATCAAGCGTCAGCGTTGAGCTTGATGTCAGAACCAGAGATGACAACGTTGACATGGATGCTGACAGTACCAGCACGATCACAATACCGATCAAAATATCCGGCAGAGTCGATAACATCTGCGGAACGATGGCATCATACATAACGCTTCCGTCTGCCTTGTAAATATCGGCATCCGCATACAATCTGGCGAAGCCTCCAAGGAAATAGCAGCCACCGGATATGATAATCGCAAAAATCGTAGAAACCACGGTTCCGGTCTTTACGGAATGTTCATCCTTGATCGCATAGAATTTATGTACCATCTGCGGAAGACCCCAGGTACCCAGGGAAGTAAGCACTACAACACCGAACAGATTCACGACATCCGGTCCGAAGAATGAGGTAAATACGCCCTTCTGTCCCAATGTAACAGCCGCATCACTCTCCAGCTCTGCCAGCTGGCGAACTGCCTCATAGAAACCGCCATGTCCGTTCAGAACCGCAACGATTACCAGCACAATACCGATCAGCATAATAATGCCCTGAATAAAGTCATTAATTGCCGTTGCCATATAGCCACCCAGAATTACATATACACCGGTCAGCACTGCCATGGTGATAATACACACAGAGTACGGAATATCAAATGCCATTGCAAATAATCTGGATAAGCCGTTATAGATAGATGCGGTGTACGGAATCAGGAATATAAAGCAGATCGCAGAAGCTGCAAGCTTCAATGCCTTACTGTCATATCGCTTTCCGAAAAAGTCCGGCATAGTTGCCGACTCCAGCTTCTGACTCATGACACGGGTTCTTCTTCCGAGAATCACCCATGCCAGAAGACTTCCGATAAATGCATTACCAAGTCCGATCCAGGTAGATGCCAGACCATACTTCCATCCGAACTGTCCCGCATAACCGACAAATACCACGGACGAAAAATACGAGGTTCCGAATGCGAATGCCGTCATCCACGGTCCGACACTTCTGCCTCCCAATACAAAGTCGTTTACATTCGTTGCTTTTTTTCTGGAATAAATACCAACCGCAATCATAATTGCGAAGAATACCAGCAACAATAGAATTTTTACTGCCATGTTCTCTCTCCTCTAGTTGTTTGATACTGGTTATTCTACCACAGATGTTTCAATAATGCAACGCATTAAAGCGTTATATCAGTAAATCAACCTTTGAATATTGTTTTCCTGCCTCACAGCAATAAAACAGGCGGCATAAAAATGCCGCCCGCTTTATTTTCCGTCCAGGAATCGCATCCTTGCGTTTGCGTCTTTTCGTTCCGGTACTGCCGGTTTTACAGCTTTGGGTTTTAATGCACTGGACACATTATTGATCAGCTTCTGCTTACATTCTTCACAGAATCGTCCGGTCTTGATCATAGTTCCGCAATTCTCACAGGCAAGGCCTACCAGCGAGCTGTCTGAAAACTCCAGCCGCTCCTGCCGTACCCAGCGTTTGATCTGATTCACAGATACCTCGTTCTCCTCAGCTACCACTGTGATTGATGCCTCCGGATGCTTTCTTACGTACTGCTTTACCTCCTGGAATTTATCCTCCAGCACCTTTTCACAACTCGGACAGATCGGATTCCCTATATAATTAAACATCTTTCCGCAATTCTTGCAATTTCTGATATCCATCGTAACTCCTCCTTTATGTAGACAGATTACTGCCAATACAGACACTTGTATAATACACCTCTGCAACACCTCCTGCAAGAAGTGCAAGCGTACATGCTTCAATCGTCGCCCCTGTCGTATATATGTCATCTACCAACAGAACTTTCTTTAATTCTACATGATTTTCACGAAATAAAAAAGCATTTTTTAAATTCTCAAGTCTCTGTACATCATTCAGCTCTTTCTGTGGCGTCGTATCTGCAGTCCGGATCAGGCAATCCGGATAACAAGGCACATGAATTCGAATTCCCAGTTCCCTTGCGATCAATTCTGCCTGGTTGTATCCTCGTTTGCGCTTTTTGTGCCTGTGAATCGGAACCGGTACGATTCCATCCAGCTTCAGCTCTGTCAGCTCCGGGCCATGCCTTTCTGCAATAATTTCGCCGTAGAACTGTGCATACTCTCGACGGTTGTGATATTTAAAAGCTTCCATGCCCTTCCTGCATTCTCCTCTGTAATGCAAGACCGGATAACCCTTCCTGTAATGCCTTAACTGTCTGCTGCAGTCATAGCAATACTCCCGGTCCTCTTGCTCTACTTCCTTTCCACATTTTAAACAGTATGGCGGCTGCAGGTAAGGTAGTCGCTCCCGGCAGTCAGAGCAAATCAGCAGATTGTTTCCATTCCATCCGTCTATGCCAGCCGGCACGATCTCCTGACACATCGGACACCGTCTGGGATAAATCAGATCCAACAATGGTGTTTCTCTCATTCTTCCCCTCTCATCTGTTCACAAATCGCCCATTGCAGGCCGGAATAACGTTTCTGTTCATCTGCATTGTCTACCATCTCATGGATCTTATATCCGTTTCCCACGATCACCACGCATTTCTTTGCTCGGGTGATCGCCGTATATAGCAGATTCCGGTGAAGCAGCACCCTCGGCCCGTTCAGAATCGGCAGGACAACCGCCGGATATTCACTTCCCTGTGACTTATGAATCGTGATCGCATATGCCAGCTCCAGCTCCTCCAGCATCTTGAAATCATACACTACGACTCTCTCATCATCCATCAGAACCTTCACTTCCTGCGCATAGGAATCAATCTCCCGGATCACACCGATGTCACCGTTAAATACCCCCATGCCCTTTTCCTGCTCAAAATATCCGCTGGCATCATAAACAGCCCATTCCAGCTTATAGTTATTCTTAATCTGCATAACCTTATCTCCCTCACGGAAAATCGTGTTATGCGACTCATATTCCTGCTTTTTCCCATCCGGCGGATTCAGGATCCGCTGCATTTCCCGGTTCAGATTCTCGACTCCCAGCTCTCCCTGCCGCATCGGAGTTAGCACCTGTACCTCATATGGCTTCGCCTGCACGTATTTCGGCATCTTGACAGAGACCAGCTTCCCCACTTCTTCGATCACCGCCTGTGGATTCGCCCGCGGAAGCAGGAAGAAATCCCGGCTCTTATTATTCATAATCGGATATTCGCCATGATTGATCCGGTGTGCATTCATTACAATATCGCTGCCTTCCTCCTGTCTGTAGACGGTAGACAATTCAATCACCGGAAATGCCCCCGAATAAATGATATCCTTTAACACATTTCCCGGCCCTACACTCGGCAGCTGGTTCACATCTCCTACCAGGATCAGATGCGTGCCCGGCACCACTGCCTCCAGTAAGGCATATGCCAGATAGATATCCACCATGGACATCTCATCGATAATAACAACATCCGCTTCCAATGGATTCTGTGCATTCCGTTCAAAATGGATCCCGGCCTCGGAGTCTGTTTCCACTCCACCGTTTAACTCTAACAGCCGATGGATAGTCTGCGCCTGATAGCCGGTCGCCTCTGTCATACGTTTCGCTGCGCGCCCGGTCGGTGCTGCCAGCCGGAGTTCCAGCCCCTCCTGCTCAAAATACCGGATAATGGTATTAATAACCGTAGTCTTACCGGTACCCGGCCCACCGGTGATAATGACCAGACCGGATGCAGCCGCCTGCCGTACCGCCTTCTGCTGAAGCTCATCCAGTTCAATCTCCGATTTCTTCTTTAGACGCTCCAGTGCAATCTGCCATTCGCTCTCGGACAACGGATAACTCAGATTCAGGTCCAACAGCATCCTTGCCGTATTCAGCTCCGTGTGATACTGGGCACTTCCATACACCGCAAGTGTCCCATCTATCTCTTTTAATATGATTTTTCGTTCCAGCTGCAGCGCCATCAGCTGCTGCTCGATCACTTCTTCATAGCCGCCTTCAAAAATATCTCCGCCCTCCGGCACCAGAAATCCGGACACCTTACGAATCAGCATATCCTTCGGCAGATACATATGCCCCAGTCCTCCCGACTGACTCAGCGTATAGATAATGGCGGATCGAACACGGAACTCGGAATCAAGTCCGATTCCCGCTCTTCTCGCGATCTCATCCGCAATCCGGAACCCGACACCTGCAATATCCTCTGCCAGCTTATATGGATTCTCCTCAATAATTTTATATAGCTTTTCCCCGTATTCGTTATAAATCTTTACGGCCAGTCTGGCATTGATCCCATATTTTCCCAGGAACATCATTGCCTGCCGGATATCCTGTGTCTCATGGAACTGTATTCCGATCTCTCTTGCCTTACGTTCCGAGATTCCCTTGATCTCTGCCAGCCGTTCCGGTTCAAACTCAATGATACGGAAGGTATCTTTCTTAAACTTCTTCACGATATGCATGGCTAGTACCGGGCCGATTCCTTTAATGGCTCCGGATGCCAGATAGCGTTCCATACTGTCTGAGTCTGCCGGCATACGCAGTTCATATGCCGTCACCTTATACTGTGTCTCATAATACGGGTGCTCCACTTCTTCGCCTTCTGCCTGAATATAAAGTCCCTCGGCCGCGCCCTCGATGTAACCTACCAAAACCTGTGTCAGATCCAGCTTCTCATCCACCATAACAGACAGGACGGTATAGCCATTCTCTTCATTCCGATATATAATTTTCTCTATGTATCCCTCAATCATATCGTTCTCCGATCCTTATCGTTTCAATCACTTCATCTATCTTATCACATTCTTCCGGATCTGTCTCACGATTCTGTTTTTTCACAATCCGGTGTCCCGCTATCCCAAATATGCAGCTAACATTCAGATATCGTAACAAAAAGAGCCGCTAAAGCAAAGACAGTTCCCTGTCTCTTTATAGCAGCCCCATACTATTCCTGTTATATAATTAAATCTTACCGCAACTATGCTTTGGCATTCAACGACGTTGCATCTCCGGCCTCAGCCTCTGAAATGCTGACCGCCTTCATATTGTTCTTCATACTTTCATATAGCTTCTGTGCAATACCCAGGCTTCCCTGGTCCGTAATTGCAGATGCATATTCCTGAAGCATCATATCACCGAAATACTCCGTATACTGGTTCTCTTCCTCTTCTGTCTTAGGAATACTTTCCTTCACCTGCTTCAGTACCTGCTCTACCAGATATGCTTCAAACTCCTTGCAGGCATCCATCAGTTCCTCATCCGTAGCCTCTGTCATGCTTCCACCGGTCAGCTTCTGCTCCAGTCCGGAGGTCCGTGCTGTATTCTGCGCATTCTGCATATAATAATTGCCATAAACACTATTCGAAATATCCATATCCGATCACACCTAGCCTCTCAGATTATTCGCCTGCTGTAGCATCTCATCGGATGCCTGGATCACCTTGGAATTCATCTCATATGCACGCTGTGCAACGATCAGGTTCACCATCTCATCGGCAACCTGTACATTCGATGCTTCTATGTACTTATGATGTACCTTACTTGCAGTCAGACCTGCAGTCTGTGACTCCTCCATTGCATTACCGGATGCGACTGTCTGGCGATAGCGGTTACCGGATGCTTTCTCCAAACCCGCCGGATTATTAAACTGTACAACTCCGATCCGTACATTATAAAGAACGTTACCGTTAGCGTCTACGCGGGCCAGATTACTCTGCTGATTACCGTTTAGCATAACCGTGATCTGCCCATCGGTTCCGATTCCAAGTGTAGATGCACTTACACCTGTTGGAATGATGATCGGATTGTTATACTGATCCAGTACTGCATTTCCCTCTGCCGTGCAGAGCATAGCACCACCGGCCACCGGCGATACAGTAAAATTGCCGTCTCTTGTATACTGGATCTCTCCGCTTTCCGTACGCACCTTGAAGAATCCATCCCCTTCAATCGCTGCCGAAAACGGACTCTCATTTGCTGTCAGATTGCCCTGAGTAAACTGACTGGTAATTGCCGCTGTCCGGCTTCCGAGTCCTACCTGTGCACCAACCGGCTTATTCTCACCTGCATTGTTCGTGGAACGTGTCTGCAGTGTCTGATAAAGTAATGACTTAAACTCTGCTGTCTCCGTCTTATATCCGGTTGTATTTAAATTTGCCAGATTATTGGCAATCGTATCTACATTTTCCTGCTGCGCGATCATACCGCTGCGCGCTGTCCATAATGATCTAACCACGTGTGCTCCTTCCTACTGTCATCCGGGCAGTCCGTTATAACTTACCAATTTCATTCACTGCTTTATTCAGGGTTGAATCTACTGTCTGCATCATCTTCTGGTTAGCTTCATATGCCCTTGTGATACTGATCATGGAAACCATTTCATTGATCACATTTACATTCGAAGTCTCCAGATATCCCTGACGAACCAACGCCGTTCCTGCTACCATGCCTGCCTCAGGCAATGCCTCAAACATATTCTCCCCATAGAGAGTCAACGCATCCTTATTCTGGAAATCAACAATCTGAAGTCTGCCTACCTGTACCTCATTGGCATAAATATTCCCCAATGTGTCAACTGCTACCTTCGCTGTTGCTGCTCCCGGAATCTGAATCCGCCGGTTGTTGGCACCCAGCACATAATCTCCATCCTTTGTAACAAGATAACCGTCCCTGGTAACCGTGAAAGAGCCGTCCCGTGTATAGCGTATATGCTCTGTTCCACTCTTGTCTGTTGTGCTAATGGCAAAAAAACCGTTGCCTTCCAGTCCCAGATCATAGGTTGCACCGGTCTCACGGAAACTGCCCTGGCTGTAATCGGTATAAGTCTCTCCGATCTTCACACCCAGACTCACATTTCCAATAGCCTTAGCAAGATATGGATCCGAGTCATCATCTACACGAATTGCCATCTCCCGGTCAAATGACTGCGATGTAACGCCCATCTTTTTATAACCGGTAGTATCCGAGTTTGCAATATTATTGGAAATAACATCCAATCTTCTCTGCTCGTTCAGCAATCCCGTATATGCTGTGTATAGGCCCTTTACCATTCTTTCACTCCTTGCACTCTAGCTGATCGCTAGTCTCTCTTACCGGACAGGAACTCAATATACTTACCTGTACCAATCGCAACTGCTGTCAGTGGATTGTCCGCAGTAATCGTAGTAATGCCTGTCTTCTCTTCAATCAGTTCCTCTAAACCATTTAATAATGAACCACCACCGGTCAGTACGATACCACGATCTGAAATATCTGCTGCCAATTCCGGTGGAGTACGCTCTAATACGCTGTGTACTGCTTCTACGATCTGAGCAGTTGTCTCGCGCAATGCTTCCTCTGTCTCGCTGGATGTTACGGTGATTGTCTTCGGAAGACCTGTTACCAGATTACGTCCGCGAACCTCCATCGTCACTTCCTCTGCACGCTTATAGCATGTACCGATGTTGATCTTGATCTCCTCTGCGGTACGCTCACCGATCAGAAGATTATGCTTCTTTCTCATATAACGAACAATCGCTTCATCAAAATCATCACCTGCAGTCTTAACCGATGTACTTACAACCGTACCGCCTAAGGAAATAACTGCAATATCTGCGGTACCACCACCGATATCTACGATCATATTACCGCAAGGTCTTGCAATATCAATACCTGCACCGATTGCTGCTGCTACAGGCTCCTCAATAATGGATACATCTCTGGCACCTGCCTGATAAGTAGCATCCTCAACTGCCTTCTTCTCTACTTCTGTAACACCACTTGGTACACAGACACTGATTCTCGGCTTTCTGCCGAATAAGCTTCTGCCGACTGCCTTCTGAATAAAATACTTCAGCATCTTTTCTGTAATCGTATAATCAGAAATAACACCCTGCTTTAATGGACGGACAGCTACGATATTTCCCGGTGTTCTACCGAGCATCAATCTGGCCTCTTCACCGATTGCCTTGATCTTATTGGTATCCCGATCAAATGCAACTACAGAAGGCTCCTTTAATACAACACCTTTTCCTCTAACATACACCAAAATACTGGCGGTTCCTAAATCAATTCCAATATCTGAACTTGCCATGATAATCCCCTTTCTGACGGACAAAATAATTTCTTTTTCAGGATAGGTCCTTCTTAACTGTCTCCATTATATACACTCTGGAAATTTTTTCAAACCACATTTTCAGATTTCAGCAAATTCACCGATATCAAAACTCTCTTTCCTATTTATATCGACATATTGCATACAAATCTTTACTTCTATTTTAACCAGATTATGAGTTTTTAATATTTTCACGCATAATTACCAGTTTTGCTTCCTCACCGTTCTGCCACTCGATCACCAGCTCCTGAATATTCATGATCTTGTTGACACTGCGGATAAAGCTCTGCCATTTAATATTGCCAACCGGCTGAACACCCTCTCTGGTATAAGTCGGGGTCGGGGTCGACAGAAATGCCCGGCTGTCCGTTCCCGTTACATCATATCCGAACAGGTTCTCCATTGCTTCATTGGCAAACAGTACAATACCGGTCTGTGTGTCACGGACAAATACATACTCTGACATATAGTTATAGGCATTTAACAAATCCTGATTCAGCACATTCACATGATTCCGACTCCGGTTTCTCTCCAGAATTCCCCGAATGATCTCTACCATATCCCTGCAATATGAAATCTCACGTTCCCGCATTCTCTGTCTCGGATGAGTACTGGTAAACAACACCGCACCATACACTTCATCATTTATCATTAATCCATGAATCATCATTGCCCGGGACTGCGTCCGTGTCATCAGATATTCCAGTTGTGCAGCATTGGCCGGATTCAGCGAGCTGATATAACCGCCATGTGCCAGTACTTCATTCTTCCGGCAGAGCTCTGCCATACGCCAGCTCTGATCCGGATAGTCATGAAACAATGCATCCTCCGCCGTATATTTTGCAATACAGGTATAGGCTTCCTGCATCCGGTCTCCCGCATAAATAACAATGGACGAAATATGCAACAGCTTGCAGGACTGCTCAATAATCTCCTGAATCGTCGCATCACCGTCACTCCGCATATGTGCAAATGCCCGTGCCAGGATCAGCTGACCTTCCAGCTCCTCGCTCATGGTCTTTTCTGCCAGACGGCTTCTTCTGGAATCCATTTCAATATATTTATTATCCGCTCCGGCCTTTGTTATGATCTCAATCAGCTTCTGCAGGGACTCAATGGAATTATGCAATCTGGCTACTGCTGCCTCATCAAAGGCACAGAGCAGACATACTGCCACCATATCCCCGCGAATGATAAGCGGCACTGCTCCCAGCTGCTTATCAAAGTTTCCTTCCTCCAGCTGCAGAATGCAGAAGCGTTGCTTTTCTTCTGTGAGTTCAACCGCCTCCCGAAGCTTTTCCTTATACTTCGGATTCTCCAGCAGATCATAAAATTCACCCAGCCGGATCATCGGTCCTTCCGGCACTGTCAGCTCCTTCAGATGTGTATCAATCAGAACTGCATACAACTGACAGTTCTCCGCATATGCCTTTAAGAATCCCTGCACCTCTTCCGTTGCAATAAAATCTTCCAGCTTCCGCTCCGTAGCCTGCAGGGAACCACTCATGACATAATCCAGTTTTTCCTCCAGATCCTTCTGATTCTGAAGCAGATTCTGCTCATATTTCTTAATGCCTGTCGCATCTGTAAGAATCAACTCGATGTCATACATATATTCATCCAGATTATCCAGCAGGATTTCAAAGCTGATCCAGCGGATCTGATTCTCTTCATTCTTAATTCGGCACTGTCCGGTTACCCGTTTGCCCTTTTCCTTATGCACATTCAGCAATGCCTCAGACAGGATTTTCCGATCCTCCGGCAGAATGTAGTCCTCCAGAAGCTTTCTTCCGCTTCTCAAATCCTCCACATCCATACCAAGTCCCTCTGCATTCGAGGATACATATTTCACAACACTCTTCTGATCAAAATAGCGTTTAATAATGACCACATTCTGGCTCTGCTCAATGGCTGACCGAAGATACTGATTTTCATCCTTATTCAGCTTTTCATCCATGATATCCAGCATAAGGGCTTCCATACCATTGATCCTGCCCTGATCGTCTCTGGTGAAATATACCTTACTTCTGACATAGGATATCTTCCGGCTCTCGGTCACGATCCGGTACTCCATGGAATCACTGTTTACACCATCATTCATATGTGCACGGAATTTCTCTGAAATAATCTCGAAATCATCCGGATGAATAATATCCTTGTACTGTAACTGACCGGCATAGAACTGTTCACAGGTATAGCCGTATCGCTTGATATTCTTACTGATATAATTCAGCTTCGTCTCATTCTCGCCAAGAAAGCTGATATGCAATGCCACGATCGGGCTGTCTTCTACGATTCGCTCCAGCAGCCAGCTGTTCTGTCCGAAACCGGTGCGCTGTTCAAACAAAAGCATATATGCGATCTCGCCTTCAATATCAAACTCATTTACCAATCCGGCTACCGGGATATCCCGATGTCCGGTATGCAGAATCAGGTGATGCTCTACGATTGCTTTCCGGTCATGTAAGGTAGACCAGAACTTTTTCTCATCTGCAACCATATCCATCGTTACAGATAAGTGCTCCGGCTTCTGTCCGATTATTAACTTCGCCTCATAATTCATGATGATGATTTCACCAGTCAGTGCATTCCATACAATCAGCGGATATTCTATCTGCTTTGCAAATTCCTGATAGCAGTCGCATCTTAATGTTCCCATGTTTCCTCCTATTACTGTCTTCCCGTATCTTTTAAGGCAAAATGGCTGCTCTCATAACTTCCGGGAGCAGCCTAAACCTCATTATATATTCATATAATCATCTTCATACTGTGGTGCGGATATCGTTTCCGGATTCTCTGTCACCGCTGCCTCACGCTCAGATGCCTGCTCGGCTCCTGTCTCCTCGCCTTCGGCTTCCTTTCCTTCTGCCGCCTCGGACTCATTCAGCCGAAAGGCATCCGCTCCGGCCTTAGCCTGTTCTGTCTCAGACTGCTCCGCTTCATCCGATTCCAGCTCATCTGATGCAGCTTCTGCCTGTTCCTCCTGTGGGAATTGTGAGAAGCCTGCAGCTGCGATCTCTCTTGTCTTATTACATGCCGCAGCCAGATTATCAATGGAAAGGAACATACTCTCCATATATGCATTTACGTTATCGCACTGCTCCTGTACCTGCAGCTTTATCATGTATACCTGACGTTCCGTCTCCGCGATCATACTCTTGCACTCATCTCTGGTTGCCTGTGCCAGCTCTTCACATTCTGCCTTTGTCACGCGGGTCAGTTCATCGCATTCCGCCTCGGTCTGTGCCAGCTTTTCTGCCTGTGTATTCTCAGTGGTCTGGATCATCTCCTGGCATTTCTCTTCTGTCTGCAGCTGCATCTGACGGCTCTCTTCTTCTGCATCTGCCACAACCTTATCCGCACGTTCCCGTGCCTCGATCAGAGTCTTGGAGATTGCTTCATATTTCGATGCAAAGGATGCTTCCCGTTCCTTCATGGTCTCCAGCTCATCCTTCACTGTCTCGTACTCTCCACACTGTGCCTTCGCCTCTTCCCGAACCTGCGCCATCTGTGTCACATACTCTGTCTTCATGGAAGCTACCGCTGCCTCCTGCTCTTCTTTCAGAGCCTGAATCTTCGCTTCATAGCTCTCCCGAAGCTCCTGAATGGCTCTTTCCTTCTCCTGCTTCACTGCATCTACCTGTGCAGTCAGATCTGCCTGTGCCTGCGATGCACTGTTTTCAAGAGCGGCTCTTGCCTTTGACTGTTCCTCTTCCAGATCCGCCTGTGCCTTTGCTTCCTGCTCTGCCAGTGCCTTCTGTGCGATCGTCGCCTGCTCTTCTTTCTCAGCTTCCAGTCTTGAAAGCTGTGATTCATAGTCCGTCTTCTTCTGCTCCATTTCTGCTGCCAGAGCTTCATTTCTGGACTTCTGCTCATTCAACTGCCGCTGCAGCTCTGCGGTCTGTTCTTCCAACTGCTTCTGAAGCTCGTCTGCCTGTGTACTCTTCTCATCATAGGATGCCTGCAGGGCATTCTTCTCTGAGATCTGCGTCTCCAGCTTATGCTTCACTGCATCCGTTTCCTCAAATGCACTCTGAAGTTCTAATTTTAATTTCTCAATATCTTCACTGGCTGCTGACTTTACCTGTTCCTTCGCTACCTGAAGGGAACGGACCGTCTCGCTCAGCTTTCCAATGGTTGTTTTTAAATCTGCAATATCACTCTGATGACTTCGATTAGTCTCTGCTACATACTCATCTACAACTGCCTTATCATATCCGCCGAAGGACACTGTTTTAAACATCTCATCCCTTGCCATGTCACGAACCTCCTAACTATTCTATAAACTGGCATAATTATATCATAGCAAAATACAAAATGCACTATAAAAAAGCAGAAAAAAGAACCTTATTCCAAGGTTCTTTTCTGCTTTTACCGTTATGTACCGTCTACGGTTTGTTTTATATTTTCTTACGAATCTCTTTTGCCAGCTCCTGAAGCTCTGAAGGGACTGTCTCGCCCTGTGCCCAGTGAAGATCTACCTGATCTCCCTCATACCGTGGTATCAGATGAAGATGGAAATGAAAAACTGTCTGTCCGGCAATAATACCATTGTTCTGTACGATATTCATACCGTCACAATGCAATACACTCTTCATGGCTCTTGCCACTTCGGTTGCCAGTGAAAATAACTTTCCGGCGGTCACTGCATCAATATCAAATATATCCTTAAAATGCTCCTTCGGAATAATCAATGCATGTCCCCGGTTCGCCGGAGCCACATCCAAAATCACCCGGAAGTCACTGTTCTCATATATCGTTGCTGATGGGATTTCTCCATTCGCTATCTTGCAAAAAATGCATTCCTTATCTGCCATTGTTGTATCCTCCCTTATCGTCACTTGCTTTATTGTAAACCGATTTTCTTAATTTTACAAGGGATTTTTATCAGGAATCTGCCACCTCAAATCGACATGGCGCCTGTTTCTTCCGGCTGATCCCGGTCTCAGGCCTTCAGTCCCCGGTTCGGATCTCCTGCCAGATCTACACTTTCATTCAGATAGCCTTTGCCATAGGTAAGTCCTGCATACACCTGCTGCACATGCTCCATCAGCGGTTCATCCGTGTCTGTTTCTGCCAGCTTTGCAAAAGAAGCCCGAAGCCTGTTCAGATAGCCAAGACATTCGTCCAGATTGACCGGCTGTTTTTTCACCACAGACAGTAATAACTGCTTGCTGATAAACAGATATAATGCCATAACATCATATCCTGTCTGATTCTCCATCTTTGACATCGACATCAGCTCCTGTAAAAATGACTGTGCCTGCAGTATTACCCGTTCAAATTCCTCTGCCTGTCCGGCCTCATATGCGGTCTTTCCTTCTTCTATGCATGTGATCGTCAAATCATATAGGATCACTGCCAGTCCGGAAGCATTTGCCTGTGTGATTCTCTTTGTATATACCTGAATCTGTTCTTTTGTCATACGTTCCTCCATTAAAAAGGAATTATCTTCTCATTAGCAATTCCTAGCCCTGCTGCAATAACTGCAGAATACTTTCCGGATGTGCATTGGCTTTTGCCAGCATATTCGTTGCTGTCTGTGTCAGCAGGTTCTGCTGTGTATAATTGGTCATTTCTTCTGCCATATCACAATCCATGATTCTGGAAAGCGAATTCGTCATGCTCTCCTCTGATACATCCAGATTATCTTCTGTATGTTCCAGACGATTCTGATAAGCTCCCAGTTTTGCCCTGACATCCGATACTTTTTGGATCGCCGCTTCTATCTTATCAATCGCTTCTCTGGCATCAGAGGAAGAAACGACATTGATATCATCCAGGCCAAGCAGCTTCGGTGACATATTCGGTATCGTCACGGTCATGGTCTCCTCCTGATTAGCACCGATCTGGAATACCATCTGTCCGGCACTGATCACCTCTATCTCTGCATCAAATGCAGTTCCGCCTGCAGCAGTCGCTGTACCGCCTGCTGCCATGGTCGGATCTCGGAATTTCGTTTCACAGGCTCCCTGTCTTGCTTCCAGAACCATTTCAAATCCACTGCTGTCTTTCACCGTAATCTGATTTCCGGAGCCTGTTATTGTCGCAGTCGGCGAAAATCCATTCGCTAATGTTGCCTGCACATCCGTACCGGTCACAATACTGTCACTGATCCCAAGCAGATTACTTAACTGTTTATTACTGCAGGATAATTCTATCCGTTCTTCTGAGCCGTAATAATCTGATACAATAACCAGCTGTCCGCCATTTCCAAATTCATTGCTGCTCGGAACATAGCCTGCGTTTTCCGGCAATCCCGCTGTGGTATCCAGATCATCAACCGTAAATGCTTTATTCCCGGTCCAGTCACATAAATTCTGTATCTTTGTATAAACTTCCTCGGCAGTATCGCCTTCTTTAATTTCTACCGACTCACCATTCAGCTTGATCACTCCGGCCTGTTCCTTTGTAATCTTATCTCCGGCGCCCATAGCAAGTGTACCACCTACCGATACAGCCTGTCTGGCATCCTGTGTAATCCGGATACTATAGGAATCAAGGTTCACTGCATCTGATATTTCCAATGCACTGACACCCTTCACAACTGCTCCGGTATCAATATAGGTCGCACGTCCGATATCTCCATTCAACAGCTTCTTCTGATTAAACTGCGTTGTATCCGAAATCCGCTGAATCTCTTCTTTCATAACATCAATTTCATCCTGAATCGTCTGACGATCCTCCGGACAGTTCGTGTCATTTGCTGCCTTGACCGCAAGTTCCCGCATACGCTGTAACATTGCATGAACCTCCGTCAGAGCTCCCTCTGCTGTTTCAATTGCAGAAATGCCATCACCCGCATTCCGATTCGCCTGCTGCAGCCCACGGATCTGTGTCCGCATTTTCTGTGAAATTGCCAGACCGGCAGAATCATCCTTTGCATGATTAATCCGATACCCGGAAGATAACCGCTGAATCGCAGTTGCCATGGCATCATGGTTTTTATTTAATGTGTTATTGGCAATCATTGCCGTGATATTATGATTAATTCTCATTCTTACACCCCTTTTGATCAGAGGTTCTTCATAAGCTATCGTCCTTGATCCGTTATTCCGAAACCTGATTTTCTCTTATGATTAACATATCGGCCGGATTGCAGAAAATCTTAACATACCAGTTGTACTTTCCTGTTTACATTTCTATTTTCCAAGCAGAATTCCCGGTGCATTATCATATGATCTTGATTTATATCAACCCCTGAATCAGTATGATCAGAATCAAAACCGGAAGGATAAACTGAAAATACGGCTTCAGCCATCTCGCTATCTTCATTCCGCTGCCGGTATTCGCTTCCTCCAGATAGTTGTCAAAGCCCCAGCCCCATTTGGTTACGCAGAACATCAGATATACCAGGGAACCAAGTGGGAGTAACAAATTACTTACAATAAAGTCCTCACTATCCAGGACATCCCGGCCGCCGATCAGGTACAGATTACTCCATACATTATATCCGAGTACACATGGCATGCTGGCAACCAATATAATGATACAATTGATCAGTGCTGCCTTTCCTCTGCTCCACCCAAACATATCCATGCAGAATGACATTATATTTTCAAATACGGCAATTACGGTTGAAAAGCTGGCAAACGTCATAAACAGGAAGAACAAACTTCCCCAAAGTCTTCCGCCCGCCATATTCACAAATACATTCGGCAAGGTCACAAAAATAAGCTTCGGTCCCGCACCGGCTTCAACTCCGTAACTGAAGCATGCCGGGAATATGATCAGACCGGACATCAGTGCAACAAATGTATCCAATGCGCAGATTCGGATTCCCTCTCCTGCCAGAGTATGATCCTTACTCATATAGCTTCCGAAAATTTCCATTGCTGCCACACCAAGACTCAAGGTAAAAAACGACTGATTCATGGCAGCCGAAATCACATTACCTATACCAATCGTCTGAACAGCCTCCAGATTCGGCACCAGATAGAAACGGATGCCTTCTCCGGCTCCGGATAACGTAAAGCTATGAATAGCAAGCACCAGGATCAGAACCAGCAGTGCCGTCATCATCACCTTACTGATTCGTTCCAGACCATTCTGCAATCCACGACTGCAAACCAAAAAGCCTGCGATCACAGTCAGCACCATCCAGAATCCCATCTGAAGCGGATCCGCCAAAAGGTTATTGAATACCTCGCCTGTTTCATCCGCTGTCATTCCATGCACAAACTGCCCGGTTGCAAACTTATAGAAATAGGTCATCATCCAACCGGAAACTGTTGTATAATACATCATCAGCATATAACATCCAAAGATAGCCACCCAGCCATGAATATGCCACTTACTACCCGGTTTCTCCAATGCTTTATATCCAAGCACTGCACTTTTACGACCGGCACGTCCGACCGCCAGCTCCATCGTCAGCACCGGAAGCCCCATAATAACCAGAAATATCAGATAAAGCAGTACAAATAATCCACCGCCATTCTGTCCTACTACATAAGGAAATCTCCATACATTTCCAATTCCGATCGCACATCCTGCGCTCACCAGCAAAAATCCCAGACGGGATTTAAATGATTCTCGTTTCATGATCCATTCTCCTTGTATTGCATATCGTTACTTATTATACTAAGTATTTCCATAAGATTTCAATACAAAAATACCGGTGTCTCTTCTTATAACTTAAACTCTTCCAAGAGTTCCTGCTGATATTCCTGATCCTGTGCCGCTCTCAGAAGATCCGCCTGCCGTCCCTGATTGATCAGCAGAATCGTTAATTGATTAATCCTTTCTTTTTCTTTTATACCTTGCTCTATACCCTCTTGTATTCCCTGCCGCATTCCTTCTTCTCTGCCACGTTCCACGCCATGCTCCCAGCCCAGATCAATCGCTTCCGTGATCCATTCTCTTGTTCTCATATATGCTGCACCTGCCTCTCTGTTATGTTTTACTCTTTCCACATACCGGTGGATCGTCTGTAGATTTTCATTCACCGCATTCGCTGCTGTACTTTCTCCCATATATTTCAGCAATGCCCGTAATTCCGGTCTTACTTCTCCCTCAGTTCCATGAGTATTTAGATATATCTTCCATACCCCGTCTTCATACGGGACACTTGTGTCCTCTTTGCACTGATTGCAGACTGTATAAACCATTCGTCCATTTCCAAACGGATCATATGGAAGAATCATAATAATATATAGCTTTTTCAGACTCTCATATTCATGTCCTGTCTGAAGCTGCCTCGAGTCTATTAATGCCTGGTAATATCTGGTTCTCCATGGAAGCGGTCCTTTCCTGCCTGTCCGGTGTGGCTCTATATCATAAATCTCAGAATCTGCCTGTATATCCACTTCCTGTTCCGTCTCTACGCAGGCATCCAACCGGATGCCGTGCTTATCCGTATCACTGCCAAGCAATACCTTCTGCGCAGATATATGAACATCACCGATGGGACGATTTAAAATAGTACTTAATAAAATCTGACAAACTTCCTTTCCGCCATCCTCCTCCGATACAACTGCCTGAAACAGAAAATCGTCAATCAGATTCAGCGCACTTAA
>CABQJA010000005.1 GCA_902464345.1 uncultured Clostridium sp. | reverse complement strand
CGCTGCTTTGGTGGAGTTCCGAAAAACCCGGAAAGATTTTTTGGAAAAACTGGAGCAAATAGAGTATCTAAAAGCAGTACCAACGCAGGCTAATTATGTAATGTGCGAGGTGATAGGGAGAAGTGCCGGAGAAATATGTATTTGTTTGTTTGAAAAAGGAATATTGATCAAAAATCTGACCGAAAAGGTGAAAAATGATAGACAATATATTCGAATAGCAATCAGAACTCGGGAAGAGAACGATCAAGTGTTGAAAATATTGAATGAAATATAAATATATTAAAAAAGAGGAAAGGAGAGATTATAAGATGAAAGAATTTATGATCGATGATCGAAAAATAGGTCCGGGCTATCCGCCGCTTGTAATTGCAGAGATCGGAATTAATCATGAGGGAAGCTTGGAAGTTGCAAAGCAGATGGTGGATGCTGCGGCAAAGGCAGGAGCAGAGGTAATTAAGCATCAGACGCATATTGTAGAAGATGAGATGGCAGATGCAGCAAAAAAGGTAATTCCGGGAAATGCAGATGTGTCTATCTATGAAATTATGAAACGGTGTGCGTTATCTGAAGAAGATGAAACAGAGTTGAAACGGTATGTGGAATCAAAGGGAATGATCTTTATCAGCACTCCGTTTTCAAGAGCGGCAGCAGACCGGCTGGAACGTATGGGAGTTGCGGCATATAAGATTGGTTCCGGTGAATGTAACAATTATCCGTTAATTAAGCATATTGCAGGTTTCGGTAAGCCAATGATCGTATCGACTGGTATGAATGATATTGCAAGTATTCAGAAGACTGTTGATATTATGGAGGCATATGGTGTGCCATATGCACTTTTACACTGCACGAATCTGTATCCGACCAAGCCGGAATGGATCCGGCTGGGGGCTATGACACAATTACAACAGGCATTTCCAAACGCAGTCGTTGGTTTGTCTGACCATAGTTTGAATAATAATGCCTGCCTTGCAGCAACTGCGCTGGGTGCATGTATTTTGGAACGTCATTTTACGGACAGTAAATATCGCCCGGGTCCGGATATTATCTGTTCTATGGATGGAGCTGAAATGGCAGAACTGATCCAGAGCAGTCGGGAGATCTTTCAGATGCGTGGCGGAGAGAAGGCTGCGTTAAAGGAAGAGCAGGTGACAATTGATTTTGCATTCGCAACCGTGGTGGCAATCGCAGATATTCATGCCGGTGAGCCGTTCACAATGGAAAATATATGGGTGAAGCGTCCGGGAACAGGGGAGATCAAGGCGGTTGATTTTGAGAGCCTTTTAGGTAAAAAGGCAAACAAAAATATAAAAAATGGGGAACAGTTAAGTTGGAAGGATGTAGTAGTATAAAAATTGAAAAGGAAGCGACATACAGATAGGGAGCAGATAACATGGTGCGCAAATATATCATTGTAACAGGCAGAGTACAGGGAGTCGGATTCCGGTATCATGCAATGAATCTGGCAATGGAATATGATCTAACCGGCTGGGTACGGAATCTTTATAACGGTGGTGTTGAGATGGAAGTGCAAGGGAAACGGGAGAATGTAGAGCTGTTCATCCGGAATCTGGATGCCGGTACGCACTGGATACGGATTGACAGTAAATCAGTAGCAGATCAGCCACAGCTGAAAGACGAAAGTGGATTTCAAATCCGTTACTAATGTAAAAAGCAAAAAGAAAATATTGACAAATAACAATAGACAAAGTATACTTACTATAAAGCAAGTATATTTTGTCTATTTTTTCTATAATTCAAGGCTGAGATGGCTGATCTGACAGGTAGGGTTCTTGCTGAATTTCAAACAGAAAACAGCAGAATTCCGGATGCGGGGAGGCACACGGTATAGTTCGCATATCGGTCATTGCTTTGGCTGATATGTAGGTGAACCAAAGATTTCAGAGAACATTCCGGAATTCTGATAGAAAGAATGAAGGAGGTTATGAATGGGAAAAAAGGATATTGCTGAGAAATGCTATACAGAGGATAACAGAATATTTGCGGATATTGTGAATTATATGTTTTTTGACGGTAAGGAGACTGTGAGGGCAGAAGATCTGCAGGAACTGAATGTGGAAGAGGTATTTCTGGAAGAGACAGAAGGGAAGCAGCATCCTCCTATAGGAATGCAACGGAGCCGTGATGTCCTAAAACTGGTGAGCATCAGGAGAGACCGGCAGGCGGTATATGTGCTGGTTAGTCTGGAGAACCAGTCAGAGGTGCATTATGCCATGCCGGTACGAAATATGCTGAATGATGCTATGCGTTATATGAAGCAGGTGGATGATAAGAGGAGGGCACAGCATTGCAGTGGAACACCGGCAGAGTTTTTGTCCGGGATCTCAAAGCAGGATAAACTGGTGCCGATTGTAACAATCGTGATTTTGTTTCAGGATCAGCCATGGGATGGGCCGACCTCTCTTTATGAGATGCTGGAGGATACGGATGAAGAGATATTAAGATACGTACAGGATTATAAGATTCATCTGATTGCACCGGGCAATATGGATGAATCGGAATTTGAGAAGTTTCATAGCAGTATGCGGGAAGTATTGAGTTTTATTAAGTATTCAAGGGATAAGGAACAGATGCAACGTCTGATTCAGAAGGATGAAGACCGTTTCTGCCATATGGAGCGCGAGGCAATACAGTTGATTAATCTGATAACCGGGACAGATATCAGAATGGAGAAAGACGAGGAGGTTATAGATATGTGTAAAGCATGGAGTGATATGGCTGCGGAGGAAAGAGAAATCGGATATGCCAGTGGTAAGGAGGAAGGCAAAAAAGAAGGTAAGGCAGAAGGCCAAAGAGAGAACAGACAGCGGGTTATAGAGAATATGTTAAAAAGGGGATATTCGGAAGATGATATTCTGGAAATTGCAGAGTGCACAAGCCAGGAGATAAATGAAATAAGAGCGTGCATGGCGGGCTGCTGAATTAATGCAGCCTTGCCTGTACTTCTGTCAGAGTCGGCATTGCCGGGATGCCACCGCGTTTCTCAACACAACAGGAAGCTACTGCATTGGCAAATCGCAGAAGGGAATGCGCCTGTTGAATCGTGAGTGCGGCAGGAGCGGTCTCAAAGTCACAAAGCTTTGACAGAACTCCGCCCCAGAAGGAATCTCCGGCACCGGTGGTATCAATCACATGGCTTTGAAAGCCCGGCTCCGTGACCTGTACGTGCTTTGTTGCTAAGTAGGCACCCTCAGCTCCCAGTGTGACAATGACACAGGAGATTCCCTGATTTAACAGTACTTCTGCAGCTACCCGAGGATCTGACTCGCCGGTAAGAAGAGAGGTTTCTTCATCCGAAAGCTTCATAATATCTACATAAGGCAGGACAGAACGCATACGTGAGACAGCGGTCTGTTCACTTTCCCATAAAGGTGCACGATAATTCGGATCATAAGAGATCCAGGCACCGGATTGTTTGGCAATGTTGATCGCATGCATGGTGGCGCTGCGGGCTGGTTCATCAGTAAGAGACAGGGAACCAAAATGCAGAAACCGAGTCTTCTGCAAAAGTCCGGCCCGGACTTCTTCCGGACGGAGACAGGTATCGGCACCCGGTTTGCGTGCAAAGGAGAAGGAACGTTCTCCATCCTTTAAAGATACAAAGGCAAGAGTTGTAAAGACATGATCATCGATGACAATGCCACTGGTGTCAATGCCATGTTCCCGCAATGTCTGAACGAGAAAATGGCCCTGCATGTCATTTCCTACCTTGCCGATGAATGCGGTACGTTTTTTAAGGTGGGAAAGAGCGGCTAATACATTTGCCGGAGCACCTCCCGGATTTTGCTCAAATAAAGGCTGTCCGCCTTCGGAAACTCCATATGGAGTATAATCGATCAATACTTCGCCGATCGCAGTTACATCTGCAGTTAACATGATAATCACTCCTTTCGAGATCAGACTGTATCAGTTGAAATCATCCATAATTGATTTGTGCGAAAGGCACCTTCTGCACATATCCTCAGACTTTCCTTTGGAAAGAATCTGGAGGTCATGACATAGGCACCGTCGTTAACATATAGTTCCATGACGGACCGATCAACCAGGATGCGCAGGGACCGGATCGCCTCACATTTCAGCTGACGGCAGGTACGTCCGGCACCGGTTTCTCTGGAAAAGCGCAGAGAGAGAATGTCATCCTGATAGGTCAGTTCCATATCATCCGTAAAACGGATCTGAAATGATTTCAGAGGAGCAACGGAGCTTAATTCCCAGTCAAAACAGTTGGAAGGCAGTTCTTCTGCAACTCCGCATTGAAGCTGACGGACTGCGGAGCGCAATTGTTTCAATTCCGGAATCGGCATTTGCGTCAGCCTGCCATTCTGTACTCCGATAACTCTTGGGACTGTCAGGTTATAGATCCAGTGCTCCTGTTCCAGAGATGGTTCTGCATAAGGACTATCCGGACCACCGACCCATCCGATCAGAATCCGGCGTCCCTGATTATCCAGGAAGGTCTGTGGTGCATAGAAATCAAATCCATAGTCCCATTCCTGAAACCGGGTTTCATCTATAGTAGTAAGCTCCGGCTGTTCCGTACCGGATGTCTGAATATCCGTGGCACTGAGCGGAAAATATCCGGACAGGTGGTAATTCTGATAGCGATAAGGTTCCGGTTCAATGCCCTGTGGACAGCAGGAAAGATAATACTGGTGATCCAGTTCAAAAATATCCGGACATTCCCACATATATCCGAATGGGTTATGCGAGGTCACATCATGAGCGTGAGTCCAGTGAATGCCATCCATGGATTCATAGATAAGGATAGCACCGCTATCATCATTTTTTCTGCCACCCAGTACCATTTTATAGGTATTTCCATCCTTCCAGACTTTGGGATCGCGGATGTGGCAGGTATAATTTGCAGGATAATCCTGATTATTTAAGACGCATTCCTTTTGGGAAAAATGCATTCCATCTTCCGAGGTTACCCGGATTGTATTGGATTCCCGGCCGGAATGTGTATAGTCGTGATCACCGTCCTGTTTTACATTTCCGGTGTAATAGATGGTCATCCTTCCGTTTTCAATCAGTGCATTTCCGGAATAGGCGCCATCCTTGTCCAGCCGGTTGTCCGGATAGAAAGCGGTACCGGCAAATCTCCAGTGTAACAGATCGTTTGAGATATAGTGTCCCCAGGATTTGTTATCGTCCTTCGGATAATCCGGTGCATACTGAAAGAATACGTGATAGGTATCGCCAAGCTGACAGATCCCATTTGGATCATTCATCCATCCGGTTGGGGGAGTCAGGTGATATGCACATTTCCATTTATTGGTTAAAGCCATAGAAATCTCCTTCTTTCTGATTGTCTTCCGATACTTATGTTGATTGTCAATTCTTTCATGAAATATCGACCACCATGCTAGCATGGATTGAAAAAAAGGTCAACAAGACAAAGGGGTTTATAATAATTTAACTTGTAATTCAACAGGCTTTCCATTATGATATATTTTGATTAAAAGTAATTAACCGTTACGGATTGGAGAAATGAAAATGTCAAACTATGGTACTTTTGGGGAGAATAATCCTGTATGGAGAGCAATTAACCGATATGCGGATATGCTGCTGACGGGTGTATTATTTATAATTACATGCCTGCCTGTGGTGACGATCGGCGCATCGCTTTGCGCCTTCTATTATACGGCAATGGATTCTCTTCGGAAGGAAGACGGATATATATTTAAGCGATACTTCAGAAGCTTCGGTAAGAATTTTAAGAAAGCTACGATTCTCTGGCTGATCATGCTGGCAATCGGAGCGATACTCGGACTGGATGTATATTTCTGGCTGGTGAATTCAGAGATGCAGTTCTCCGGTGTTATGCTTGGAATCAGCGGAATCCTTTGCCTTCTCTGGTTTATTACGTTCATATTTGTATTTCCGTTGCAGGCACGATTTGAGAATCCGGTAGGAAAGACACTTCAGAATGCATTTTTAATAGGATTAAGTCGGTTACCGTTTTCAATCGGAATTTTAGTATTGTTTGGAATCATTGGCTTCTTATGTGTATCATCGGTTATCATCGGGGCCTTTGTATTGTTCCTTGGAATAGGTGCGATCGGATATCTTCTGGTTTATAATTACGAGCGTTTATTTAAGAAATGCGGTTATATTGCGGAGGATGACGGAAAGATTGAAAATGACGATTATGATTTTGAAGTAGAAGTAGATTTTGATGAACTGCACAGACAGGAAGCGGAAGCACGCGAGGCTGAGAACGACGAGAGGGCGGAAGCACAGACGACAGAGACCGAAGAAACGGCGGAAGCACAGACGACAGAGGCGGAGGAAACAGAAACCGAAGAAAAGTAGCAGACACAGCAGATATTATACATTGCGAATTATGATCAAGTATACTATACTTGTCAAAGAAACTTATAGCAGGAGATGAATGAACACCATGAGTAAAACACCCTTTGTTACGAAAGAACAGTTAGACAAAATCGTAGAACAGTATCCAACCCCGTTCCATCTGTATGATGAAAAGGGAATCCGGGAGAATGCCAGAAGATTAAAGCAGGCATTTGCATGGAATCCGGGATACAAGGAATATTTTGCAGTAAAGGCAACCCCGAATCCGACAATTCTGAAGATCCTGAAGGAAGAGGGCTGCGGAACCGACTGCTCATCCCTGACAGAGCTGATGATGTCAGAGAGAATGGGATTTCACGGAGATGATATTATGTTTTCATCCAATGATACCCCGGCAGAAGAGTTTGTAAAGGCAAGACAGCTGGATGCAACGATCAATCTGGATGATATCACACATATTGATTTTCTGGAGAAGGCCGCAGGCATTCCGAAAAAGATCAGCTGCCGTTTCAATCCGGGCGGTGTATTTGAACTGGGAACGGATATTATGGACAATCCGGGAGATGCGAAGTACGGTATGACAAAGGATCAGATTCTGGAGGCTTATTCCAGACTGAAGGCATTGGGTGTAGAGACCTTTGGTATGCATGCATTTCTGGCCAGCAATACCGTGACGAATGAGTATTATCCTGCATTGGCAAAGATCTTATTTGAGCTGGCGGTTGAGATCAAGGAAAAGACCGGCGTGCAGTTAAGCTTTATCAACCTGTCAGGTGGTGTGGGTATTCCATATACACCGGACAAGGAGCCGAACGATATCCTTGTAATCGGCGAGGGTGTTCATAAGGTATATGATGAGGTGCTGGTTCCGGCAGGTATGGGTGATGTCAAGATTTATACAGAACTCGGACGGTTCATGCTTGGCCCTTACGGACATCTGGTTGTAAAGGCAATCCATGAGAAGCAGACCTATAAGGATTACATTGGTGTGGATGCCTGTGCAGTGAACCTGATGCGTCCGGCTATGTATGGAGCGTATCATCATATTACAGTTATGGGTAAGGAGCAGGAGCCATGCGATCATGTTTATGATGTGACCGGTTCCCTGTGTGAGAATAATGATAAATTTGCAGTAGACCGGAAGCTTCCGAAGATTGACATCGGAGATCTTTTAGTGATCCATGATACCGGTGCACATGGATTCGCCATGGGCTACAATTATAATGGTAAGTTAAAATCGGCAGAAGTCTTATTGTGTGAGGATGGCTCTACGAAGCTGATTCGCCGGGCAGAGACACCGGAGGATTATTTTGCCACACTGGAAGGCTTCTGGGACATTGATGTTTAAGAATTAAGGGAAGACGAAGAAAAGGAGGACAAGGATATGTCAAATCCAGTAGTAACATTTGAAATGGAAAACGGTGATATCATGAAAGCAGAGCTGTATCCGGAGATTGCACCGAATTCCGTAAATAACTTTATCTCACTTGTAAAGAAGGGCTATTATGACGGACTGATTTTCCACAGAGTCATCAGCGGATTCATGATTCAGGGCGGTGACCCGGACGGAACCGGAGCAGGTGGACCGGGCTACAGCATTAAGGGTGAATTTTCACAGAATGGGTTCAAGAATGATCTAAAGCATACAGAGGGTGTGCTGTCTATGGCACGGACCATGGCACCGGATTCTGCAGGATCCCAGTTCTTTATTATGCATAAGACCTCACCACATCTGGATGGTGCCTATGCAGCATTCGGTAAGATTACAGAAGGAATGGATGTTGTAAATAAGATAGCATCTGTTCGTACAGATTACATGGATCGTCCGGTAGAGGATCAGAGAATGAAGACTGTAACCGTTGAGACCTTCGGAGTTGATTATCCGGAGCCTGAAACCGTATAAAAGGGGATACAAATGAAGAATCCAAAACCATTGATCATTATATCGGTCGTTCTGGTCGTTGTGCTGGTTTCCATGATATACGGATACAGTCAGTATAAGATATATCAGGATGAATATCAGGGCACAGAATCGACAGAGGGCGAGGATGTGGTTGTAGTGATACCGGAAGGGGCAGCTACAAAGCAGATCGCAAAAATATTAAAAGAAAAAGGATTGATCCAGTTCCCGTCTGCATTTGTAAAACGGGTGAAGGAATCGGAGTATCGTGGCTCTCTGCAGCCGGGTGAGTTTACGCTGAATACCGGAATGAGCACACAGGAAATGATTGAAATCCTGGGACATGTAGAGAAGACTAAGGAGATTAAGGCAACACTGACGATACCGGAGGGATTCTCCATAGAACAGATTGCCAAAAGAGTAGAATCGGAAGGACTGTTTACGGAAGAGGAATTTCTGGATGCCGTTCAGGAGAATACGTATTCCTATGATTTTCTGGACAGTATACCGGAGGGCGCGAACGTGACATATCGTCTGCAGGGCTTTTTGTTCCCGGCAACGTATGATATTTATGATGACACAACGGCCCATGATCTTGTGGATATGATGCTGAATAAGTTTTCAGAGGTGTATGATGCAGATATGAGAAATCAGGCTGCTGCACTGAACTATACCGCATTTGAAATGGTCACCAGAGCGTCTATCGTAGAACGGGAAGCGAAGCTGGACGAGGAACGACCGATCATAGCCGGTGTTATCAACAATCGTCTGGAGGAGGGCATGATGTTGCAGATGTGCCCGACTGTGTTGTATCCGATCACGAATGGGCTGTATGATAAATCAGAGGTCACATATGATGATCTGGAAGTGGATTCCCTGTATAATACGTATAAGTATACAGGACTCCCGGTTGGACCGATCTGTAATCCGGGTCAGGTATCGATGGAAGCAGTATTGAATCCGGCACAGCATAATTACCTGTATTATCATGTAGACAATGAGGAGACAGGAAGCCATATCTTTACAGAGACCTATCAGGAGCATGTAGAGACACAGTAGAATCATAATCGCAGAAATGCAATCTTCAGGGCTGGCATTCGCCGGTGATGGAGTCTCCATCACCGCGAATTGACCAGTCCTTTTAGTTTCCGGAAGGTGTCCATGGAGTAAGAGCAGATGCGGTTTCCGTTTACCAGATAGAAAATGTTATCAATATACAGTCCGCGTATCGTGTAGGTGTATATGCCATAGGCACCTGTTCCGTAGGACAGATCGGGATCCTGTAGAATATCACACCGGAATACTTCCTGAAATCCGGCGGATGGGTCATAGGAGTAAATGATATAATAGTCATTATAGTCGCCGATATCCGGATTGTAGCTTTCTGCATAGAACCCGATCAGGTTTTTCTCGGGATCGATCATCAGAGATTTATGGTCGTATTGGGCGGTGGAAAAGAACATATCGGTTAAGACAGTCTTGTTCACCTCTTTGACATCATATGGATCTGAGATATCGAACATGGATAGCTTCAGACCTGTGGATATACCGGTATCCGGATCGACATCCATGCCGAATCCGAAGAGCAGATGATCGGAGTAGGCATGAAGGTAGCTTGAGAAGCCGGGAATCTTTAAAGCATCGGTTATGACCGGATTTAAGGGATTGGACAGATCTACCGCAAACAGCGGATCTATCTGCCGGTAAGTAACGAAATATCCGACATCGCCCATAAAACGCACAGAATAAATCGTCTCATCCGGGGCTAGATCTGTAATGGAACTTACCACCTCCAGATTGTCATTGATAATATACAGAGAATTTGAAGACGAATCTTCGGAAGCATCGTCTGCAATCGCCGTGACGGTGGCAGCCACACGCAGATATCCCTGATACTCATCCATGGCGAACTGATTTAACAGGGTGCCGGGGAAGGTAGTCTGCCCCTCTGCTTCTATCTGACCATCTGCATAATGGAAACGGAAAAGCTCTGTCCGGGTCGTTGTATCTGCCTGTGACAGGATTACTGTCTGTGCAAAGTAAATAGAATCCGTACTGACATAATAGGTACCATTGTCGGAAAGGATTGCATGGGATGCGGTAAATGCATCCGGCTGCTCCAGAGACATCCCTGTGATGATCTGGAAGCAGTTGCCGGTAGTGTCGGTTGGCAGGAAGATATCCCCAATGGCAATCGGAGAATCGTTTACCTGTGGGAAATAATCCAGGCTGAATGGTGCATCATCCGGGATAGTGACCCATTTCTGAGTGAACGTGTAAAGGCAGCCATCTGATAACCGGGAGTCTGCATAATTTCCCTCCTGCATCAGGGTAGAAAGCAGAACCGGCTGCTCCGGCTGACTGACATCATAGGTCAGAATGTAGGTATTCATGTGAGGAGTCCATCTGTAACAGATAATGGAGTCGGCAGGTCCCACATCCGCATCCGTGTCTGTGTCGACAGTGCAAAGCAGGATCAGCCGGCTGCTCTCCAGATAAAGCTCCTGAATCCGGAAGGACCGGGTAGTACCCAATGCAGTCGCAATATCATCGGAAGAGATATGGCTGCATGCAGACAGGTCGCCTTGTTCCGTCCGGGTAATAGAGACTGCGTTTAAGTCGCCACTGTCCTCGGGGTCCTGTGCATAGCAGGAATAAATATAGGTACCATCGGTTTTGACGAGATCCGCCTCTGCAACATCGGCAACCTGATGGTTGGTCTCGTAATAAGTTCCCTTGGATATATCATTTGTGACGGATGCATCATCAAAATCATCTACAACATCGAGATACTTGGATTGCAGTGTATAGTTGCGGGTATTCTGCTTCAGCAGTTCAAATAAATCCCGATACGTGTAGGCGCTTGAAGCATCAGCTGCACTGTCAAACGGTGCAGATTCGACATTGGAATCGGCAGCGAGATCGTTACAGCTTTCCTCACGGGCAGTCTCTGAAGAAGTGGCGGAGGACGTCAGATAGTGATGGCCGAGAAATCCGGTAAAGCAAAGCACCAGACAGGCAGCGGTATAAATCCATGGATTGCGATACCATGGACGGGTTGTCTTCTGACCGGCAGCCGAGCCGGTTGCCAACTGTTCACGAATGTGCTCCGGCTCCAGAGATTCCGGAATCGGAGTAGCATCGGTTTCTTTCTTTATATAATCGATCCATTCATGCTCATTCATTTGAGACACTCCTTTCATAATGCAATAGGGTTTCCAGCTTATCCAGAGTCCGACTCTTAATAGAACGCAGGGTTCCGGACTTCATATGAAGCAGTCGTGCGGATTCTTCATTGGAATAGCCGGCAAAAATGGTTAGGGACAGGATCAGACGCTCCTGTTCATCCAGTCTGGCAAATGCATTCCGGACATCCTGGATCTCTGCATAATTGCGATCCGGTGTCTGGATATCGGTTTCCAGTGGAAGGGTTCGGTTGACATAGCTTTTCAGGATCATGCGGCATTTGTTGGTCAGAATGCGGAAAATCCATGGACGGAATGCTTCCACAGAGCGCAGCTTATGAATGGCTGCATAAGCATCCGTTACGGTATCACTGACAACATCCTCCGCATCTTCGGGATTGCCCAGAGTATAAAGGGCAAATCGGTATAAATCCCGGTAGACGGAAGCATATAGTTCAGCAAATGCTTCTGCATCCTGCTGTCTGGCACGCGTGACCAGTTCCGCTTCTTTCAGTTTTTCAGTATCTGTCTGTGTGTGTTTGCGCATTTCCTCACCCCTCGGTTGCCGTATCTGTTATAGAAGTGTCACAGAATACCTTAAGTGTTGCATGAAAAAATAAAAAAGGCAAGAAAAAAGAAATTCGGTTCTATTTCACAGGCTGGGACATATCCTATACTATGGAAAGAAAGGTGGGGCAGAACATGTCGAAATCAATGAAAATACTGGAAGTGATCAAATCCCTGGTGGCGGCTTACATATTTACGGGAGTGGCACTGGCAGTCCTGGCATTTGTCATATATAAATGGGAGCTGAACGAAACAGTGGTGAATCTTGTGATTCTGGCAATTTATGTTCTGGCATCTCTTCTGGGGGGATTTCTGACCGGAAAGAGGGTAAAGGAGCGGAAATTTATCTGGGGACTGATTATGGGGGCACTTTACATATTGATACTGTATGGAGTATCCATGATCATGAAAAACAGTCTGAATATGGTATCGACAGCCAGTGCTCTGGCGGGGGCACTCTGTATCGGTGGCGGAATGCTGGGTGGAATGCTGAGTTAATGCATAACTTTTCTTGCATGGCACAAAAAAGTATGATATACTCATTTAAGCTATCGAATTGAAGGAGGATATTAGAATGAAACACATAAAGACATTGACCAATAAGACATTAAAGAGCACAATGGCTCATGGTGGATGTGGCGAGTGCCAGACTTCTTGCCAGTCAGCTTGCAAGACTTCCTGCACCGTTGGAAATCAGACCTGTGAGAACAAGAGATAATCGTAAAACGAGATGATTGTAAGCAGAAGGAGAGGACTGCACCAGGCTGTCCTCTTTTTGTGCTGATATGAATAGTGATTCAATTAGGAGTTTGGAAACGTGATTCATCAGTATAAGAATAACGGATATAACATTGTCATGGATGTGTGCAGCGGAGCTGTTCATGTTGTGGATGATATAACCTATGATGTAATAGAATTATATGAGAAAAACAGAGAAAACGGAGTAGAAACCGACTTGGCGCTTCTTGAGAAGGAACTTCCGCAGTATTCAGCCGAAGAGCTTCGGGAGACACTGGAAGAGGTAGAGGCACTGAAGGAATCCGGTGAGCTGTTTGCTGAGGATGAGTATCAGCAGTATGTGATCGATTTTAAGAAACGGAAGACGGTTGTAAAGGCATTGTGCCTGCATATTGCACATGATTGTAATCTGGGATGCCGGTACTGCTTTGCAGAAGAAGGTGAATACCATGGACGACGGGCACTGATGAGCCTGGAGGTCGGAAAACAGGCACTGGACTTTCTGGTGGCGAATTCCGGAAACCGCAGGAATCTGGAGGTAGATTTCTTTGGCGGTGAGCCGACCATGAATTTCGATGTGGTAAAAGAACTGGTTCGATACGGCAGAAGTCTGGAAGAACCATATAACAAGAACTTCCGGTTTACCTTAACGACCAATGGCGTGCTTCTGAATGATGATATTATGGAGTTTGCCAATCAGGAGATGGCAAATGTCGTTCTGAGTATTGACGGCCGAAAGGAAGTCAATGACTATATGCGCCCGACCCGGAACGGAAAGGGATCCTATGATCTGATCGTACCGAAGTTCCAGAAGTTTGCCGAGTTACGGAATCAGACGAATTATTATGTGCGAGGTACATTTACCCATCATAATCTGGATTTCGCAGAAGATGTCATTCATCTGGCAGACCTTGGATTTAAGCAGATTTCGGTAGAACCGGTTGTTGCACCGCCGGAGGAGCCATATGCGATCCGGGAGGAAGATCTTCCGCAGCTGCTGGAGGAGTACGATAAGCTTGCAAAAGAGATTATCAAGCGTGAGAAGGAAGGCAGAGGCTTTAATTTCTTCCACTTTATGATAGATTTAACACAGGGACCATGTGTAGCCAAGCGATTGTCCGGATGCGGTTCCGGTACAGAGTATCTGGCGGTTACTCCGTGGGGAGATCTGTATCCGTGCCATCAGTTTGTTGGAATGGACGAGTTTAAGCTGGGCGATGTATGGCATGGTGTTCAGGCAGAAGAAATCCGGGATGAGTTTAAGCTTTGCAATGTATATGCAAAGGAGAAGTGCCGGAATTGTTTTGCAAGATTCTATTGCAGCGGTGGCTGTGCGGCTAATTCATATAATTTCCATGGAAGTATCCTGGATGCATATGATATCGGCTGTGAATTGCAAAAGAAGCGAATCGAATGCGCGATTATGATAAAGGCTGCGTTAGCGGACCAATAAGAAAAGGAGAAAAGAAAGTATGAAAAATCAAAAGTTCAAAGCAATACTGGCGATCATACTCTTTCTGCTTGTGACCTTAGGAATGGCATATGTAGATGTGTTCGGACTGGCAGGCTCCGGCAAAGCAGAAGATATTAAGCTTGGCCTTGATCTGGCAGGCGGTGTCAGCATTACGTATGGTGTTGTAGGAGATGATATCTCGTCAGAGGACATGGCAGATACCGTATATCGATTACAGAAACGTGTGGACGGTTATAGCACAGAGGGTGAAGTGTACAAGCAGGGAGATAACCGTATCGCAATTGAGATTCCGGGTGTGACCAATGCAACCGAGATCCTGGAAGAATTAGGTCAGCCGGGAGCGTTGGAGTTTATGGATGAGACCAACTATCAGCTCTTTGCAAACGGAAAAGATTATGAAACGGTTCTGACCGGTGCAGATATTAAAGAAGCACAGGCCGGGATCGATAATTCAAAGACAGTCACAGATTATGTGGTACAGTTGGAATTTACGGACTCCGGACGCGAAAAGTTCGCCACTGCCACTACAAATAATGTCGGCAAGCGGATCTACATTATATATAATGGAGATGTTGTCAGTGCACCGCAGGTGCAGGAGGCAATCACAACCGGTAGCTGTGTGATTAATAAGATTGAAAGCTATGAAGAAGCGGATAGGATCGCAACCTCGATCCGTATCGGTGCACTTCCGTTAGAACTGACAGAGCTGCAGTCCAATGTCGTTGGAGCAAAGCTTGGTGAGGATGCTATCCATACCTCTCTGTTGGCCGGTGTGATCGGTCTGGCGATCGTTGCTCTGATCATGATCCTGGTTTACAGATTCCCGGGTGTTGTTTCTGTATTGGCGTTGTGTGCATACACGATTCTGATGGTACTTTGCCTGAATCTGTTTGATGTAACCCTGACTCTGCCGGGTATCGCAGGTATCCTGCTTTCTATCGGTATGGCGGTGGATGCGAACGTCATTATATTTACACGTATTAAAGAAGAGATTACAACCGGAAAGACCGTTCCTATGGCGGTTCAGGCCGGATTTAAGAAAGCACTTTCCGCAATTTTAGACGGAAACATTACAACACTGATCGCAGCAGCTGTACTGTGGTTCATGGCATCCGGTTCTGTCAAGGGATTTGCACAGACATTGGCATTAGGTATTTTACTGTCTATGTTCTCAGCACTGGTAATTACCAAGATGCTGCTCAATGCATTTATCCAGCTGGGCGTAACCAATCCGAAGTTCTATGGTACGATTTCGGAGCGGAAGTCGCATGATTATGTAAAGAACAGTAAGTTCTGCTTTATATTCTCAGCACTTGTGATCATTGCCGGTCTTGTATTCCTGCCGATCAATAAGGCAAATACAAATATCGGTCACGTACTGAATTTCAGTATGGAGTTCATGGGTGGTACATCCATGACAGTAGAATTTGATAAGCAGTATACATTGGCTGAGGCGGAGAAAGAGATTCTTCCGGTTGTTTCGGAGGCTATCGGTATTTCTGATGGTGATATCCAGCTTCAGAATGTGCAGGATTCCAATTCAATCATTATTAAAACACCGCAGCTGAGTCTGGATCAGAGAAATGCAGCTGAAACAGCATTGAGAGATGCATTTACGATCAATGATTTCTCTACAGAGAACATCAGCTCAACGGTCAGCAATGAGATGCAGAGGGATGCAATCCTGTCAGTGATTGTAGCATCTATCCTGATGCTGATTTACATTGCGTTCCGGTTTAAGGACGTACGGTTCGGTGCCAGTGCCGTACTTGCACTGATCCATGATGTAATGTTTGTATTTACACTGTATGCGGTTGCACATCTGTCAGTCGGTAATACCTTTATCGCATGTATGCTGACGATAGTTGGTTACTCGATCAATGCAACAATCATCATCTTCGACCGTATCCGTGAGAACATGAAGGTTATGGATTCAAAGAAGACTCCGTTAAAGGATATTGTAAATACAAGTATTACGCAGACCTTTACCAGAAGTATTTACACGAACCTGACTACATTTGTCATGGTACTGGTATTGTATATCGTTGGTGTATCTGCAATTAAGGAATTTGCATTAGCCCTGATGGTAGGTGTACTTGGCGGTACATATTCTTCTATCTGTATCACCGGACCATTATGGTATTACATGCGGACGAAGCTGACAAAGAAAGAAAAGACAAAAACAGTCAAAGCTGCAAAATAATAAAGAACATTGAGGAACGAGGCTGTTCTGATAGGGGAGAAACTTATCTGAACAGCCTCTTCCGTTTCCCGGTGTTTATCAGAATCAGAAATATGGAGTAAGTTTATATGAATGAAACGTGGATAGCATTGAATAAGAAGGCTGACTTTTATGCGTTGGCAGAGAAATTTCATATTGATCCGGTAATAGCCAGAGTTATCCGGAACCGGGATGTGATCGGGGAAGAGGCAGTGGAACGTTATCTGAATTCAAATGCGAAGCTATATGATCCGCGGCAGATGAAGGACATGGAGCAGGGCGTTGCGATCATACGGGATGCGATTGTGAATCAGAAACCGATCCGGATTATTTCCGATTATGATGTAGATGGTGTGATGTCGAATTACATATTGTACCGGGCACTGCTTCGATGCAATGCCAAGGTAGATTACCGGATTCCGGACCGGATCGCAGATGGTTATGGTATGAATACCAATATGGTACAGGAGGCACAGGAGGCAGGGATCGAAGTGCTTCTGACCTGTGATAACGGTATTTCGGCATATGATGCAACCGCTTATGCGAAAAGTCTGGGAATGACGGTCGTGATTACGGACCATCATGATATTCCGTTTGAATATGATGAGGATGATGACCACAAAGAGTATATAATTCCTCCGGCAGATGCGGTCATAGACCCGAAACAGACGGATTGTGACTACCCATATAAGCAGCTTTGCGGAGCCGGAGTGGCATATAAGTTTATACAGGTGCTTTATGAGAGCTGCGGAATAGAGGTAGAAGCGGCAGAGGATTTTATTGAATTCGTGGCGATGGCAACCATCTGTGATGTCATGGAGCTGACGGACGAGAATCGTATACTGGTGAAACGGGGATTGGAAGAGATGAACCGTACCGGAAATATCGGACTGCGGGCGTTGATCCGGGCCAATGAGCTGGAGCAGAAGAAGCTGCAGGCATATCATGTAGGATTTGTACTTGGCCCATGCATTAATTCTACCGGACGGCTGCAGAATGCCAAGCTGAGCCTGGATCTTCTGATGACAGATGATTATGAAGAAGCAGAGAAGCAGGCACAGTATCTGAAGCAGCTGAATGATGAACGGAAAGAAATGACACTGAAAGGAACAGCGTTTGCGGTAGAACAGGTGGAGACAACCACTCTGGCAGATGACAGAGTACTGGTGATCTACCTTCCGGATACCCATGAGAGTCTGGCAGGCATCATCGCCGGCAGAATCCGGGAGAAATATTACCGGCCGACGATCGTGTTTACCGATTCGGAGCCGGGACTGCTGAAAGGGTCTGCACGGTCCATTGACGGTTATAATATGTATGATGCGTTGACGGAATGCAGAGAACTGATGGTGAAATACGGCGGGCATCCGATGGCGGCAGGTATGACGATCCGGGCGAAGGACCTGGAATATCTGCGTCATAAATTAAATGTTCTCTGTGAGCTGACCGATGATGACCTGAAGCCGAAGCTATACATTGATGTGCCGATGCCGATTGATTATATTTCATTTGATCTGATCGAGCAGTTGGAGATTCTGGAGCCATTTGGAAAAGGTAATGAGAAGCCGGTATTTGCACAGAAAAATTTAAAAGTCCGTTCAGCGCGGGTACTGGGGCGGAATGCCAATCTGTTAAAGCTGGAGTTTGAGAGCGAGAACGGAGCCAGAATGGAAGGGATTTATTTCGAAGTAGAGGAATTCCTGTCCAATATAAGAGCCTGGTTCGGGGAAGCGGAATGTGATCAGATGTTAAAGGGATGGCTGAATAATGTGGTGCTGCATGTAGCATATTATCCGGCGATTAATGAGTTCAATGGTATGCGGGCAATGGAAATCGTTGTAAAAAGCTATTTGCCGGCTGCCCTTGATTTTTCATAAGAATCCTTTTATACTGTAACAATAAAAGATAGAAGAATCCCTGGAAAGTGTGGTGACAGTTCAATGGAAAACAAAACAGAAGTCATGGATACAGAGCAGACGATTGAAAACAAAATGGAAGAGGTGTTGAAGAACAATCAGCATCTGGTAGGTGGTGCCAATGTGGGCAAGAAGAAAGAGAAAACCTTGAGCACCCCTGCTGATTTTACACCACCGGATGAGTTATATCATGATTTGATCGATCATATTCTGCAATATCATCCATCCACAGATATTTCCATGATTGAAAAGGCCTATCATATTGCCAGTGAGGCGCATAAGGATCAGAAGCGGAAGTCTGGTGAGCCATATATTATTCACCCGCTCTGCGTTGCGATCATCCTGGCGGAACTGGAGATGGATAAGGAGACGATCGTGGCCGGTATCCTTCATGATGTGGTAGAGGATACGGTTATGACTGCAGATGAGATCGCAAAGGAATTCTCACCGGAAGTGGCCCTGCTCGTAGAAGGTGTTACCAAGCTGACCAAGCTGAATTTTTCACAGGATAAGCTGGAGCTGCAAGCAGAGAATCTGCGGAAAATGTTTCTGGCTATGGCAAAGGATATCCGGGTTATTATTATCAAACTGGCCGATCGCCTGCATAATCTGAGAACGATGCAATATCAGTCACCACAGAAACAGATTGAGAAGAGCCGCGAGACGATGGATATTTATGCGCCGATCGCACATCGTCTGGGTATTTCCAAAATAAAAGTAGAATTAGACGATCTGTCGCTGAAATATCTGATGCCGGAAGTTTATGAGGATCTGACAAGACAGATCAATGAACGAATTACAGAGCGGGAAGCATTCATTGCCAGTATTGTTCAGGATGTTCAGAAACATATTGATAATGCAAATATTCCGGCAGAGATTGATGGCCGTGTAAAACATTTCTTCAGTATTTATAAGAAAATGGTGAATCAGCATAAGACGCTGGACCAGATTTATGATATATTTGCAGTCCGGATCAAGGTAGAGACTGTGCGGGACTGTTATGCGGCGTTGGGAGTTATTCATGAGATGTATACTCCGATTCCGGGGCGGTTTAAAGACTACATTGCAATGCCGAAATCCAATATGTATCAGTCTCTTCATACAACTCTGATCGGACCGTCCGGTCAGCCGTTTGAGATTCAGATCCGGACGTTTGATATGCACCGGACTGCGGAATACGGTATTGCAGCCCATTGGAAATATAAGGAGAATATGCAAGGCAGCACCGGAGAAGAGAAGGAAGAGGCGAAGCTGGCATGGCTACGTCAGATTCTGGAGTGGCAGCAGGAGACGGATGACAATAAAGAATTTATGAGTGCCATTAAGACGGACCTGGATCTGTTTGCAGAGCAGGTATACTGTTTCACACCGGCAGGGGATGTGAAGAATCTTCCGTCCGGTTCGACACCAATCGACTTTGCATACAGCATTCATACGGCAGTCGGAAACCGTATGATCGGTGCCAGAGTTAACGGCAGGCAGGTAACGATCGATTATAAGCTGCAGAATGGTGACCGGGTAGAGATTCTGACTGCACAGAATGCGAAGGGACCAAGCCGTGACTGGTTAAATATCGTAAAGAGTACACAGGCAAAGACCAAGATCAATCAGTGGTTCCGTCAGGAATATAAAGAAGATAATATTACCCGTGGCAAGGAGCTTTTGAATTCCTATTGCAAGACAAAGGGAATTCAGTTAAGTGATTATACGAAGCCGGAATATATTGCTAAGGTGACAGAGAAGTATAACTTCCGGGATTGGGAGTCTGTCTGTGCGGCTATCGGACATGGCGGACTGAAAGAAGGACAGGTCATGAACCGGCTGGTAGAGGAGTATGAGCGGGATCACTGCAAGCAGGTCAGTGATGAAGAAATCCTGTCACAGATGTCTCCGGAAGGAGCGGAGGTTGTCCATCGGCCGAGGCATTCCAAGGGCGGTATTATCGTTAAGGGAATCGATGATGTAGCGGTTCATTTTTCAAAGTGCTGCAGTCCGGTTCCGGGAGACAAGATCGTCGGTTATGTAACCAGAGGTCGTGGCGTATCCATTCATCGGAGTGATTGTATCAATGTACTTGGTATGACAGAGGAAGAGAAGGAACGATTGATTGAGGCAGAGTGGCAGAAGCAGGATAATGATCAGGATGCCTTGTATGTCACAGATATTAAAATATATGCAATCGATCGTCGGAATATTGTATTTGATGTGTCAAAGGTATTTACGGAAATGTTGATCAATGTGACCAGCATGACATTGCGGACGAATCGTCAGGGCAAGGCTACGATCAATGTGGCATTTGAGATCCGGGGCGTGGATCAGTTGAATAAGGTAATCGCCAAGATCCGGAATATCGATGATATTATTGATATTGAACGGACCATGGGTTGATATAGCGGAAACGGGAGAACAGAGAAACCGTTATAGAGAAGGAAAGAAAAGGAGTACAATATGCAGGAACTTATCGTCATCACCAATCAACTGGGCGATTTCATGACCAATTGCTATACTGTGTATAATGCAGTGACCAGAGACGCAGTTCTGATCGATCCGGCGAGCAATGCCAGATTTCTGAATAATATTCTGGTCAATGAGCAATTAAACTGTGTAGCAATTCTGTTGACGCATGGACATTACGATCATATTGGGGCCTTGCCGGAATTGATGGAGCTGGTTGGACATAAAGTACCGATTTATGCATCTGCAGAGGAAGAAGATGTTTTAAATGATCCGCGGAAGAATCTGTCAACCATGCTGAGCGGTCAGATGGTGACTGTGAAGCCGGATATTTTATTGCAGGATGACCAGGAGATTGAACTGTTGGGTACAAAGATCCGGTGCTTTCTGGTACCGGGCCATACCAAGGGCGGCATGTGCTATTATTTTCCGGAGAATGCATTTCTCTTTTCCGGTGATACATTATTTGCAAGAAGTGTAGGCCGGTCCGACTTCCCAACCGGGGATGAAAGAAAGCTGATCAGCAGTATCAGGGAAAAGCTGATGGTGCTGCCGGATGAGACTACGGTATATCCGGGACATAATGAACGGACAACGATCGGAAAAGAGAGAAATGCGAATCCGTTTATTCAGTAAGTTGAGGCAATAAAATGATTTATCTGAAACAGAATGTAGATGATTATAATAATGATTTTCGGACAATGATACAGGCATTCCTTCCGGGCGAGAAGATTGTGCTCCATCCGGAAGAGACCCGGCTGACCTTTCAGGCGGATCTGGAGGAACAGGCAGTCCGGCTGAGTCTGTGGGAACAGGGCGAGAAGCTGGATGAAGAGACGGCTCTGTGTTATTATCCGGACAAAAAGCAGGCGCGAAATCCAATTAAGGCGGCTGCTTATTACCTGTTAAGCAGGTATTGTGAGAAGACGCTCCCGTGGGGCAGTATGACAGGGGTTCGTCCGACAAAGTTTGCAACGGCCAGACTGGAGGAAGGCTGGCAGCAGGAGCCGATCATAAAGGAATACGAGCAGATCTATCTGACGACCAGACAGAAGGGTGAGATCTGCTATGAGGTGGCGAAGAAGGAGCAGGTGCTGTTTCAGGGCTTTCATTTCCGGGAGGAGTATTGCCTGTATGTAGGCATACCGTTTTGCCTGTCCCGGTGCCTGTATTGTTCTTTCACAGCCTATCCGATCGCACAGTATCAGAACCGGGTAGAGGAGTATCTGCAGGCATTGTTCCGGGAGATGGACTATGTGGCAGAGGCTTATCAGAATAAGAAGCTGGTTTCGGTATACATCGGTGGTGGCACACCGACTTCGTTAACGGCAGAACAGCTGGCGGCTGTGATCGACCGGATCTATCAGACGTTCCCGACAGAACATTTGCGGGAGTTTACGGTAGAGGCCGGAAGACCGGACAGTTTAAGCCGGGAGAAATTCCGGATGCTGCGGGAGCATAAGGTGACCCGGATCAGCATTAATCCACAGACCATGAATGATGAGACCCTTCGGTTTATCGGACGGGCACATACTTCCCAAATGACGGTGGATGCATTCCGGATGGCGAGAGAGTGCGGACTGGATAATATCAATATGGATATGATCATCGGACTACCCGGCGAGGATCTGGAGAAGATCCGTCATACGTTGGATGAGATCCGGAAGCTGCAACCTGACAGCCTGACAGTCCATTCGCTGGCAATCAAGCGGGCGGCTGAGCTGAATATCCGGATGCAGGAATATCGGGACAGCATTACCGGAAGCACGAACGAGATGCTGATGCTTGCGGATGAATATGCAAGACAGATGGATATGCGGCCTTATTATTTGTATCGACAGAAAAATATTCCGGGGAATCTGGAAAATGTAGGATATACGGTTTCCGGAAAAGAATGTCTTTATAATATCTTGATTATGGAAGAAAAAATGGATATTATAGCACTAGGTGCTGGAACATCTACGAAATTGGTGTTCCCGGATGAAAACCGGATTGAACGGATCGAGAATGTAAAGAATGTAGATGAATATATTGTCCGGGTGGATGAAATGATGCAGAGAAAGGCTGCGGGTTTCAGACAAAAAGCAGCAGAGCTGCATCCGGAAAGCAGATAGGGTGATAAACATGGAAATGGAGCAGGATATTTTTTCTGGCGAAACGATAAATGAATATTTGAGCGAAGATCTGAGCGCCGGTCTTCTGCATGCCATGTGTGTCAGTGATTTGGCAGCAAAGCTTGCACGGGAGCTTGGACTTACGGAAGATCAGATACAGGAGATTGCTCTGGCAGGCATGGTACATGATATCGGAAAGCTGAAGATCAGCCGCTATATATATGGACGGCAGGAGGATACCATGCGGATTGAGGAGACACAGTATATCAGGCGGCATGCCCAGCTGGGTGAGCAGATTCTGCGGAAACAGGGGTTTTCGGATAATATCTGCAATATGGTCTTATACCACCACGAGAACTATGACGGCTCCGGATATCCGTTTAACCTGCGTGGTGAGGAAATCCCGCTGGGAGCCAGAATCTTACGTGTATGTGATGTGTTTGCCGCATTGATCGCAGACCGCCCGTATCGGAAGGCTTTTGATATAAATACGGCGATCCGGTTGCTGATAGATGAAGTAAAGAACTTTGATATGCGTGTTTTTCTGGCATTTCAGAGTGTAGTCCATACGCAGAGTACATTAGAAGAGCTGGAGGATATCGAAGGGATGGATGGGAAAACACATCTGCAGAAGATGCCTTTGACAGCAGAAATACAGAATATAAAATAATTACTTGGAGGAGAGATATATGGCAATGAAAAAAAAGCCGGTCACCGGTATGAAGGACATCTTACCAAAGGAGATGGCAATCCGCGATTACTGTATCGGATTGATCAAGGAGACATATAGAACATTTGGATTCTGTTCCGTAGAGACTCCATGTGTGGAGCATATTGAGAACCTGAACAGTAAGCAGGGCGGCGAGAATGAGAAACTGATTTTCAAGATCCTGAAGCGTGGCGAGAAATTAAAGCTTGAGGAAGCGAAGGAAGAGCTGGATCTGGTGGACGGAGGTCTGCGTTATGATCTGACGGTTCCGCTTTCGAGATATTATTCCAATAATGCAAACGAATTGCCGAGTCCGTTTAAGGCACTTCAGATGGGAAATGTATGGCGGGCAGATCGTCCGCAGCGCGGAAGATACAGACAGTTTATGCAGTGTGATATCGATATTCTGGGTGAACCGACCATTCTGGCAGAAATCGAGCTGATCCTTGCAACAACCACATTGCTCGGTAGGCTGGATTTTAAGAACTTTACGATCCGGATCAATGACAGACGGATCCTGAAGGCAATGGCTGCATACAGCGGATTTCCGGAGGCAGATTATGATACCGTCTTTATCATTCTGGATAAGATGGACAAGATCGGACTGGATGGTGTCCGTGAAGAGCTGTTGAAGGAAGGGTATGCAGAGGCTTCGGTAGACAAATATCTGGATTTATTTGAAAAGGTAACCGCGGACACGACCGGTGTACAGTATTTACAGGAGACCCTTGGTGATTTCCTTCCGGCTGAGGTCGCAGAGAACTTAAAGACGATCATTGCCAGTGTGGAAAGTACAAAGAGTGCAGAGTTTAAGATGGCATTTGATCCGACACTGGTACGTGGAATGTCTTATTATACAGGACCGATTTTTGAGATTTCCATGGATGAATTCGGCGGCTCTGTCGGTGGCGGCGGACGATATGATGAGATGATCGGTAAGTTTACCGGACAGGCAACACCGGCCTGTGGATTTTCGATTGGATTTGAGCGGATTGTTATGCTGCTGCTGGAGCGTGGCTTCCAGATTCCGGGTACCGGAAAGAAGACGGCATATCTGATCGAAAAGAATATGCCGGAGGACAAGCTGCTTCAGATCCTGGATGAGGCAAAGCAGGCAAGAGCAGATGGTTCTATCGTAAATATTGCAATCATGAAGAAGAATAAAAAGTTCCAGAAGGAGCAGATGCAGGCAGAAGGCTATGAAGAGTTCCGTGAGTTCTTTATAGACCGTATGTAAGCGGATGCGGACCGGACAGATAGAAGAGGATGACCGTCAGGTTAAGGAGGAAGAAAGATGGCAGAGTCAATGCAGGGACTTCACAGAAGTCACAGATGTACAGAAGTAAACAATACAATGATCGGCAATACCGTAACTGTTATGGGCTGGGTACAGAAAAGCCGGAATAAGGGAGGAATCATATTCGTAGATCTTCGTGACAGAAGTGGTATTTTACAGGTGATTTTTGAAGAGGCAAAATGCGGAGCAGAGAGCTTCGCCAAGGCAGAGAAGTTACGTTCCGAGTTCGTGGCAGCAATTACGGGAACAGTTGCAGCCAGAGGCGGAGCTGTGAATGAAAATCTGGCAACCGGTGATATTGAAGTGATCGCAACCGATATCCGGATTCTGGCAGAGGCAGAGACCCCTCCGTTCCCAATCGAGGAGAACAGCAAGACCAAGGAAGAGCTTCGTCTGAAGTACCGGTATCTGGATCTGCGTCGTCCGGATCTGCAGCGCAATATTATGATGCGTAGTAAGGTAACGACCTTAACCAGAGCATTTCTGGCTGATGAGGGATTTATTGAGATCGAGACTCCGACCCTGTGTAAGTCTACACCGGAAGGTGCCAGAGATTATCTGGTTCCGAGCCGTGTTCATCCGGGTGAGTTCTATGCACTGCCACAGTCACCACAGATCTATAAGCAGCTGCTGATGTGCTCCGGCTATGATCGTTATTTCCAGATCGCAAGATGCTATCGGGATGAGGATCTGCGTGCAGACAGACAGCCGGAATTCACACAGATCGATATGGAATTATCCTTCGTAGACGTGGATGATGTCATTGATGTTAATGAGAGATACCTCGCAAAATTATTTAAAGAGGTTCTGAATGTAGATGTACAGCTTCCGATTCAGCGTATGACCTACAAAGAGGCGATGGAGCGGTTTGGTTCCGATAAACCGGATTTACGGTTTGGCATGGAGCTGTGCAATGTTACCGATGTGGTAAAGGACTGCGAGTTCGTTGTATTTAAGAGTGCGATTGAAAATGGCGGAAGCGTACGTGGTATTAATGCAAACGGTCAGGGAGCAATGCCGCGTAAGAAGATCGATGCACTGGTTGATTTTGCAAAGGGATACGGTGCAAAGGGTCTGGCCTATATTGCAATTCAGGAGGATGGAAGCTATAAGTCATCCTTCGCAAAGTTTATGAAGGAAGAAGAAATGGCAGCACTGGTTGAACGGATGCAAGGTAAACCGGGAGACCTGCTTCTTTTCGCCGCCGATAAGAGCAAGCTGGTCTATGATGTATTAGGCGCACTCCGTCTGGAGATCGCAAATCAGCTGGGACTGCTTCATAAGGATGAGTACCGGTTCGTATGGATCACAGAGTTCCCGCTTCTTGAGTGGAGCGAAGAGCTTGGAAGATATCAGGCTATGCATCATCCGTTTACGATGCCGATGGAAGAGGATTTACAGTATATTGAGTCTGATCCGGGCCGGGTACGTGCCAAGGCATATGATATTGTATTAAACGGTACGGAGATCGGTGGCGGTTCTGTCCGTATTCATCAGGATGATATTCAGGAGCAGATGTTCAAGGCACTTGGCTTTACCATGGAGCGTGCTTATGATCAGTTCGGCTTCCTGTTAAATGCGTTTAAGTATGGTGTTCCGCCACATGCCGGTCTGGCTTATGGTCTGGATCGTCTGGTAATGCTGATGGCACAGCAGGATTCCATCCGGGATGTGATCGCATTCCCGAAGGTAAAGGATGCTTCCTGTCTGATGAGTGAGGCACCGAATGTAGTAGATCCAAAGCAGTTGGAAGAACTCGGAATCGAAGTGACCGCACAGGAAGAAACCGAGTAACATGACAAGGGGGATTTCATGAGGAGAATAAAAGGTGTGCTTGCACTGGGAGCCTGTATATTGCTTACAGGCTGCGGGCAGACAACACTGGAATCGGATATACCGGTAGGGGCGGACGTAGGCTCGGAGCAGGTAACAGCTTCGGAAGAGATTCTGCTTCCGACCGGCACACCGGGGTATCGGAAGATTGAGGAAGAGTTACCACCACCGGGAGAAACGGTTGAAAATCCGGGAACCAGGGAGCATTTTTCATTCACATCCGGGGATAAGACCTATGTATTTACGGAGACGGAAGATCTGTGGCTATATAATCAGGCGAAGGTGTATGATCTGCAGACCCAGTTCATGCTGAATGTAAAGGGACATAAGGTCGGCATCCTGAATCCGGAGACAGAGCCGGAGCTTGACAGCCTGGTGACGGCATATGCGGATGACAGGGTGACGATTTACCGGCAGCAGGACGGAGAGATTGCAGAGAATGAACAGATGTATCTGAAGGTATATGATCTGACCTATCAGATTGAGAACTGGACAGAGCTGGTGAATAAAAAGGTGATCGGAATGGATGCCCTGTGCCAGGCACTGGCGCAGATGGGAACCGCCATTGTACCGGCAGATAAGGGAGAAACTCTTACGGATGTAATGACAGGACTTCGGATGAATCCGGTTATGGATCGGTATACGCTGGCATATCGGGAAGGAGTCAATCAGTCAGGCTTTTTATGCTGCTCCCCGTCAACCGGAGATGCAAATCATGACAATGTAAGTATTTATATGTCTGTACAGGTACCGAACTGGAATACTTATGCCGTACTTCATTTTGAAGCGGTGCCGGATTACCGGGAACGGCTGGAGGATACCGGAGAGACCTATGACGGACATCCGATCTATGTGGATTATACCGGAGAATTGAAATATTTTCTGATCGGGGAAGACGGCAGATGTGTATACCTCGATGGAGTTCCGGAAAGTAATGAAAAAAACGTACGCAGCTATACCGCAAAGGAAGCCGCATACGTCTTTGACTTAGTATTACTTGGAGAGTAATCGTGAATGCTTTATCAGGGAGAGAGTCCTTACAGGCTCTCTCCTAATTTTATTGTATAATCGCTGGCATATAATGCTTTCAGGGATTCATCATAGTTGTGTTCTTCGGTCAGGCAGAATTCCTTTGACCAGGTCATAAAGTAAGACCATGGAACACGGCTTTCCTGAATCATGGTGATATCAGGAATCACACCGACCTCACTTAATGCAGCCAGCTTCTCGCGGCTGGTATTGGCGGTCAGTTCTTCGTACTGTTCCTTGTAGTCTGTAACGGTATGTGGAGCTACATAAATATCCCAGGAAACAATATCTACATAATCATCACCCGGATATCCCTCTTTGGCTGGACAGCTCCATACCCAGATCAGGTTGTTCAGGTGCTTCACATCTGTAAAGTAGTGATACATCAGCTTGTATAACTCACTGGCAATCTTAGGACCCTTGGATGCCCACCAGAACCAGGTGCCTTCTGATTCGTGGAACGGACGCCAGAGTACCGGAATATGCTCAATCTGGAATCTTGCCAGCTGATCGGCGATCAGATCCAGATCACGGAAAAATGCAGCCCGCTCGTCTGTTCCTTCAATCAATACCTGATAAGGACTGAAATCCGTGTTGCGGGTATAAAAGGCCTTATCGCGGCCGCCGATTGGTGAGAACCAGTGGAAGCAGAAGCTTACGATGCCATTGCTTTCCTTTGCCCAGTTCAGAGCTGTCTCAACGGTGTTTTTGTTCTCCTCTACTTCGGCCCGGCATACATCATCCATATCGTCATAATTGATATTGGAAGAGTAAGAAAGAAGCTCAAAGCCCTGCAGCTTTGGATAGCATCCGGTCAGGTCATGGATATGAACCCGTTCCTCCATAGGAATGGTCTGTGTATGCTGTCCGGTGATCAGACGCTTGCCAGCGTTCTTGTAAAGGTCACGGAGCAGTGTTTTTACTTCTTTGGTTGCGTTCTTGTTTACCGGCTCCATGAAAGCGGTTCTGCGCATGATTTCCATACACATTCTGCCGTTGTGGTACGGACACTTCCAAGGCTCTACGATTGGAAGACGGCTGGACGGAACACCGTCAGCGTCTACCTCTGAATACCATTCAGAGCCTTCGCGTGGATCCAGCAGATGCTCTTCAATGTAGGTCCAGATGTTCTCAGCGGCATCCAGATAACGCATATCGCGGGTCTTCTGATATGCATTGTAGAAACCGATGATAGCCTCGCACTGTACCCACCAGATACGGGTGGTTAATACGACACCCTTTTCGGCCTCAGCCATAACGGAATGATCCTCATAGGCTACCTGATAGATCTGCTCGGTCAGGTCCAGAATCATCGGGGCCAGCTTCTCAGATAATTCACGGTCACCCAGAACATCCAGAGCACGGTCGATCAGCCAGGTTGCTTCAATATCATGACCGTAAGAATGAAGATCCAGAATGGAATTCATGTCAGAATCGAAGAATACCTCCAGACGATGACGCTCCGGGCAGTAAACAGAGTTATAAAACTCATCCACGGTCCAGTAGAGGCGCTTCCGTACTTCTTCGTTCGGAGCTACCCGGTGCAGCTCGGTATAAGCCTCACAGACATGCAGGAGTGTATTCATAGTCTTATCGGCAATGACGTTATTCTCAGACAGCTTATCATTTACATTCGGAACGAAATCAATGGTATAGGATTCGCCGTAACCGTCACCTAGCCGACATTTTGTCTCGATGACATGGAATAAGTCCATGGCGATATCCAGTGCTTCCCGGCAGCCGGTTGCATCATAATAAGAAGCCAGTGCATAGATTGCAAATGCCTGATTGTAGGTGTGCTTGGTAGAGTCATCAATCTTACCGTCATAGGTCATGGACCAGTAGATACCGCCGTTCTCATGATCGATGCAGTAGGTCTTTAAAAACTCAAAGGCATGATCTGCATAAGGGAGCACAGAAGCATCCTTGGTTGTCAGATAAACATTCGAGAAGAACCACAGAATACGGCTGTTCAGGATACAGCCCTTAACGGCCTTCTTGTCCAGCTTCAGATCGAAATCCAGCATACCGTAGAAACCGCCGAAGTCAGGATCCATCATGCCCTCCCAGAAAGGCAGGATGCAGTTGTTTAAGTTGTTGATAACACTTTCACGTAACATTGTAATACCTCCATTGTAAATTATAATATAAATGTTTTGAATCTGGTTCAAATTTGAATGAGCAGTTGTAAAACCAATCTGTAAACTGCTTAACTTATGA